>JAZURC010000050.1:0-3614 GCA_045606005.1 Clostridia bacterium | reverse complement strand
CTCTCCCAGCTGAGCTATGCGCCCGTCTCAACAACATAATTAATTATAGCAGAACTTTCTGAAAATGTCAAGCATTTTTTTAAAAAATTAAAATTATTTTTAATGTAACAAGTTTGTTCTGTCGAAGTATGAATAAAAAATGCATATACGAATCGGGAATGGTTCTGTTGTTCTTGACAAATTGAATAATAAATGCTATAGTTTATTTAGATAAAATCTGGTAAGACAGAGGGCGGATTTGCTCTCTTTTGGCGAATAGCACATAAAAAAGGAGGAAGAACAGGGTGAAAAAATATTGTGGTATCATTTTGACATTGATTCTAATGTGTCTGCCCTTTGCGCAAAGGGTGGAGGCGACTGTACAAGATGAAATAATTGTGATGATTGACGATCAAAAGGTGGAAAGTGATTCCAAACCCTTCGTTTTGGACGGAAGAACCATGGTGGCTCTACGCAGTGTTTTGGAACATATGGGTGCGACGATTACCTGGAACGCAGAAGATAAGTCTGTTTTCATTGACAACAACCAAAAAAGGGTACAGCTATTCATCGGGAACCGTTATGTATTTACGGAACAGGACGGAAAAGAACGATGTTATCAGATCGATGTAGCTCCTGTAGTTGTTTATGACCATACATATGTTCCTTTGCGTTTTGTTGCGGAGCTCTTTGACTGTAGTGTGGATTATTATGAAAGCAGTACAGACGGAACAAAAATGGCAATCATTTATACTCCGGAAAGCGATTTTGCCGATTTACGGAGCTTGGTGAAAGAAAAATACAAAGACAATCTTCTTTCCTTCGGAAAAGAAACAGAAGTTAGTTTGATTGATTATTATAAGATGGATGAGGAAACCTATGCAGAATTGATGCAAGAGGTAGAAGAAGTATCGAAAAAGAGCACTTCCTCGGCAAAGTCCTTCGTTGAAAATTTTTCTTTGGTTACGCAAAAAACCTATACAAGATACAATGAATCTATTTCATTTTCTGTTTTACAGGACAACTCCATAGGCGGAGCGGTGACTACTACAGATGGAAATATAATTGTGAGAGCTGTTTATCGTCCATCTTCCAACCTGGTATCTCTGCTTTCTACCACAGAGAAAACTTCACCTAAGGAATATTGGAAGAGTGCGGGATACTGTGAGGAAAACGAAGAGCGATATCAGGCTTATCAGGAAAAGACAGGCTATTCTGCCAAGGATGTGATATGGCGTGTAAATGCCCGTCTTGATTTAAGGGAATATGAAGATTATGTTGTAATCGGACATGATAAACTGAATCAAGATCCCCTCGTCATCGTTAATAAATATCATAAAATCCCCGATGATTATACTCCTACGGATTTAAAGAAGAATTCAGACGGTTGTGTGCTTCGCAGTCAGACAGCAGATGCTTTTGATGAAATGAAACGGGCGGCTGCTGCACAGGGAGTGGCTTTAAGTGCTATTTCGGGGTATCGTTCCATACAATACCAAAGAAATTTGTATAACGGTTATCTGGCAGGAGATTCCCGTGCAAATGTAGATACCTACAGTGCCCGTCCGGGACACAGCGAGCATAATATCGGTCTTGCCATTGATGTGTACGGTTATGCAGGAAGTCCTCAATATAACTGGATTAAAAATCATTGTCACGAATACGGATTTATCGTTCGTTATACCAGAGCGTGGCAGACTGTGACAGGGTATATGGACGAGCCATGGCATATTCGGTATATCGGGAAGGAACATTCTATGAAAATGATAGAAAATAACATTGGAACGCTGGAAGAATATGTGGGACGATACGGAACCTTTGAATGTTAGGTTCATCTGACAATATGAAAAGACTTGAAACATAGTTGTTTCAAGTCTTTTTAATGTGGTGGGGATAGCAGAGCTCGAATCTGCGACCTCTTGCATGTCAAGCAAGCACTCTAACCAACTGAGCTATACCCCCATGGCGTTTATCATTATAGCATAAAAATAATGAAAAGTCAAGGAAAATGTAAAAATTAACATAAAAAAAGCCTGCTATTACAAGCAGGCTTTTTTCGGTTTTAAAGCTTATTTTACAATGACGATTTCAGTAACCTGATTCTTATAAACCTTCATAAATACGCGTTTTGCATCTGCTTCATCATATTTCTGAATGTCTGCTGCGGTTACTACGGTAATCTGATTTTCTACCTTAGCGGAATCGTAGTTGTAAACAATGGCGTTATTGATTGCATAGTTTGCAGTGTTTTCGCCGTTTACAGATACATTGATGGAGTTTGTGAACTTGCGGTCTACCTTACCATATACAGTGTAGGTGTCCTTATCCAGCTGAGTGATTGCTTCGGTTTCTTTGTTTGCAACCTGGAACAGGATTTCAAAATCATCAATTTCACCCTTAGCATCGGTCTTGAAGCGGATAATATCACCCTGCTTTAATGCGTTTCCTTCGTCATCTACAAAGAAGTTTGCATCGGTTCCGTTGAGTTCAATTTGCTTTCCGTCCTGGAATGCATACAGTTTGTCAACAGTGATTTTGTCTGCATTCTGAGTGGTGGCAATAAAGTCAACCACTGCCAGTGAGGATTCGCCGCTGATGATACCGTCAGAATTGGTGATAACAATTACTTTTGCTGTCAAATCATCTTGCACATCGTAAAGAACTGCATCGTACTTGTTCTGGTCAACCAGCATAGATCTGTCACGGACTACATAAGAGGCAGAGTTTTCGCTGTTGGCAGGAATATCAAAGATAATGGTGGATTCAGAAACATTGTACTTACCAAGCTTGTTTACATTTGCACGGTATTCAGCTTCGGTTAATACTGCGTTTTTACCAAACACCTTATCATTGATAGTGCCGTCAGTCAGGTCATTCGCAGTTGCCAGCACTCTCAATTCTCCTGCTTCGTTGGTTTCAAAGGTAACAACCTGTGCAATAATATTTTCTTCACTGTCTGTGATTTCTGCCATTACTTCAGAGGGTTTCAAACCTGATTTACCGTTGAAGGTCATCTTTTCTGCACCCTTGAGTTCTACTTTTTCGCCCTTTGCAGTAAGCATGATGAAGGTTGCGTTTCTGCCTGCGGTGGTGGAGTATGCGTCATACAGGTATGCGTACTGGTCTGCAAATCTGGTCTTGCTGTCTACTGCGGCAATTTTGTTGTAATGATCCAGATAGAATACACCCTGATCGTCTAATTGAATAGTCTTGGTATAGTTATCGGCTACCTTATATTTTTCACCGTCAATATACACATAATTTTTAGAAAGCTCGGTTACAGTACCTTCTACGGAATCCTGAGACACCATAACATGAAGTGCGGTACCGTCCAGACTTTTCGCTACAGACAAAACATCCCATTCCTTCAGGTCTTCAAACTTGTAGTTTGCTCCGTCTTTGGTCAGAGTGAATTTAATGGTTTTGTCATTAGGATCCAAGGTCAGAGGAGCTTTTTCATATTTGTCAAAAATCTTGTAGCTTACAACAGAGGTGTCATCAACTACATAGTTTTCATAAGCCGCAACATTTACAACATCATAAATATCATCTCTGTCAGAGTCAATCAGATGAATCACACCGGAAATAAATCCGTTTTCAGGCTTCATCAGAGTGGAATCAAAGGCAGTGTAAAC
>JAZURC010000049.1:0-4960 GCA_045606005.1 Clostridia bacterium | reverse complement strand
TTGCTGTTCCCGCCCCCGAGGAACCTAAGAAGAAGCAACAGCGCAAGCCCCGAAAGAAGAAGGACGAAGCCCAGACTTTCAACGCTGACCAAATTTCCGCCCTTATTCTTTCCGCTTCCTCTATCGTTGCAAGCCGTCCCGATATGCAGGTATGGCAACTTTCCCCCGCCGAATGTACCCAGCTTGCAACCCCCATTTCCAACATGATCGCAAAGAGTGAGAAGTTGCAGAACATGGGAGAATATGCAGACGCTATTTCCCTTGTTACTGCTGCCATGATTATCTTTGCTCCCCGTGCCTTTGCACAAGCCGAAATCAATAAGAAAAAGAAACTTGAAAAGACAGGTGGTGTAAAAATTGTCCGAGAAGACAAAGAAGGAAAGATTTCAGGAAGTGACCGAAAGTCTACTGGAATTAGCCCCGCCCCTGTTCCGAAACATGATCCCGATTTTCTTGCCGCAGTTCCAGCAATCTCTTTCTAATCTCCCTGACGAAGAAATCGACAAGATTTTGAAGGAAGTTCGGGACAAGCTGGACTATATCGAAGGAGTGTAAAAACATATGCCCGATTTCAACACAATTAAAGATAGTGAACATGTCTTTATCTGTGGCGGTACGGGTTCGGGAAAATCCGTTCTGGCTGATGTTTACACGGCTGGCATGACGGAAACGGTTATCAAAATCGACATTAAAGACGATACATATTCCAGACGCTTAAACGGCGAACCGTTATGGCGGGGTCTGGTAGAAAACGAGGATTTCGAGGTTGTCACCACTCTTGACGGAGTGAAGAACAGCAATTTTAAAAAGATTATTTTTGTCCCATCGTTTGACCAACAGGAACCCGAGATTTATAACGAATTAGCCCGTTATGTGTATGAGGAAGGGAACACCCGTCTTTGGATTGACGAATTAATGCTTTTTGCGGATGGTACTTTTACCACAAAAATTCCGTATTTGAAAGCCATTCTTGTTAGTGGACGAAGCAGACGGGCAACGGTGCTAATGTGTACCCAGCGCCCCATGGGTATTCCCGCTATTTGTATCGCAAACAGCCAACATTTCTTTGTGTTCCGAATGAACAATGACCAAGACAGAAAAAAGCTGGCTGATGTTACAGGGTGCGACAAGTTCTTAGAGCCGCCGCCGAAATACGCTTTCTGGTACTACCGAGAAGGTGACGAAGTTTCTACGGTACGGCAATGGAAACTTGCACTATAAAAATGACAGGAAAGGAGCATGTGAAAACATGGACGGAAAATTTCTGGGTGTAGGCATTATGAACGCTTTCGGGCTGTGGTGTCTATTCGTGGTTTTCTCTGTGATCGCTAAGGTGATCGCAACCAAGTACCCCGTTACGGGTGTTTCCGAAGTGATTTTGACAGGTGCTTAAATTCCCGTCAAAAAAATAAAAATGAAAAGAGGTAAAAACAAATGAACATTTTTTCCGTGAATTTCTGGCTGTCTTCTCTGGCTTCCGCCTTTATCACCCTACTGTGTATCTTCATCATTAAGAAGGTTGCCGCCGCCGCTAATGTGGGTGTCCTAAACGAGATCGCCCAGAGCGTGTAAAGAGGTATGAAACATGGCTAAGTACGCTGAAAATTATCTGGTAAACCATATCGCCCAGATTTTCGGTATCGGGCAGACGATGGATGTTGCTGTGGGTGTTGCCCGTGATATGTTCATCGCCTGCGAAGAAATCAAGGGTGATAAGGCATGGACTGATCTTGATATTTACAAGCAGACCAACCAGAAGAATGATTTTTCCGATTTCGTTAGGGCGGACTATGACCGTCTGTGTGAAATCTGGGATTTCGGCAAGGGTGCCGAAGCCCTGACCGAGTATGTCAACAAGAAAATCAACAAGGAGGACAAGTAAAAATGTCTACTAATACTAACAAGCTGACCGCCCAGCAGAGAGCGCAGTTGTTCGCCGCTTCCACCCGTCAGCATTTTCAGATGTTGGGCATGCAGGAAGTGAATGGCGGCGCCCAGACCGTTTCCTTCCGTGTTCCCAAGGCACGTATCATGCAGGGTATCAAACTTTATGTTGAGGGTTCCATTGTTGTAAAGCATGCAGAGGGTACTGCTTACCCCATTAAGCCCCTTGACCTGTATAAGTGTATTCGCCGCCTGTCCGTGGATTTCAATAACGGCTTTATGCCCGTTGTCTGTTCTGGTGAGGAAATGGCGCTGGTGAATATGCTGTATCCCAACCCTGAAATGATCGTTAAGGGTACTGGCAAGACCCTTGCCACTTGTAGCCGTGACAGTTTCACCGCCGCCGCTGGTGGTGCTACCAATGCTTTTAACTTCATGCTGGATGTTCCCCTGACCATTAACTATCGTGACCCTGTCGGTCTGGTTCTGGCACAGAACGCAGAAACCAATATTGATATCACCATTGATATTGCAAACGCTGTCGCTATGCTGGACAATGCCGAGGGTTACACCGCCGATTTCTCCAGTCTGAAAATCACCCCCATGGTGGCTTCCTTCTCTGTTCCTTCTGATACCCGTGCTTTCCCCGATATGTCCGTTCTGAAGATCGTGGACAGCCGCAACGAGAATTTCACCGCTGGTCAGAACTATATCAAAATGCAGACTGGTCTTATTTACCGCAAGCTGATTTTCAAGTTTGAAAATCTGGACGGTACTGCCATGACCCCCGATGACATTACTTCCAATATCGAGTTGGTTCTGAATACCGCCGATGTTCCCTATTCCGTCAGCCCCAAAATGCTCCGTGCTATTAACACCATGCAGAGCGGTATGTGTTACCCCGATGGCTGTTATTATTTCAGCTTTGATTTTCAGGGTGTCAACGGTTACGGCGGTTCCCGTGACTATATCGACGCAGAGCGCATTACTGAATTCGCTGTTCGGTTCAATGCCGCCAAGGCTGGCAAGCTGACTATCGTTTCCGAGAAGCTGTCCCGCCTGATCGCTGGTTAAGGGACAAACAAAAAGGGGTGCGGGAAGACCCTGCACCCCTATATTTTCAAAGGAGGAAAAACCATGGACGGTTTAAACTTTTACATGTCCGATATTTACGGCGGTATTTGGGGAACTACCGAAGAAACCATTCCCGAAGCCAATGACCAGAATGCGCTGGTTGATGACCAGAAAGCCGCCGCCGACATTTCGGACAGCGGTAAGAAGTCCAAGAATATTCTGCTGGCTGTTGTCTTTGTGATCGCCCTTGCCTTTGTTGTCGGGGGTGCTAAGTGATGGAAATTATCACCGAACTGATTAGTTCCGTTGGTTTTCCTATCGCTTGCTGTGTTTACATGATGGTGAACAATAACAAGACCCTGAAAGAACTGACCACGGCTGTCAACGCTTTGACCGTTACCGTCAAGACTTTGCACGGGGTTGAGGAAAGCCACCATGAAACTAACCTTTCCTATGTGAAAGAAGTTGAGGAAGCATGACAAGAAGCCTAATTTATCTGATCGCCATTTTTGCCCTCTGGCTGTTCTTTAAGTACGGAAACTTTGAGGAGTGATACCATGAAAGAAAATATGGATAAGTCCTTGTTTTTTATCACCCTCTCTTTCGTCTGTGTCTGGCTGGTGGTAGATATGGCAATCGGTAAAAACTACCTTGGCAATTTCCTTTCTATTATCTTCCCTTTCATGGAGAGCGAACCCGCCCGACACATGACAACGGAAGAAGTGAAGGAAGCCGAACAAAATGCCCCTTCCAGTTCCGCTATCGGAAGTGGTAAAAGTTCCAACAGTTCCAGCGGCGGAACTTCTGGTTCCGTCCCCGGTTCTTTACCTTACGGGGCGACAAGGGGGTTAAAGTAAGATGGATAAGTTTTATAACTCTTTCACCTTCATTATTACATTCATGATTTTGGTTCTAATCCTGCAAATGGTATTCGGTTCCAAATTCATTGAAATGTTTCTTTTGCTGGTACTTGCTTCCATGGTGGTTGTGAATTCCAGCAAGTTCACCCAAATTTTCAAGGGAATTCAGGAGGTATAAAAAGATGGGCAGTATTTACAAGGTTGTCGCTGGTATCGGTACGCTGATCGCCATTTATCTGTTCCTATCTAACTACCGTGCTACCACTTCCATCATTAACACGATTGGAAACAATTCCATCAAGGGAATTCAGGTTTTGCAGGGTAGAGAAGATTACATGAAGTAAAAAGAAGGAGGGGGCAAAAAATGTACCCTGTTTATAAGAGCATGTTAAATGCTCATGCGCTTGCCGCCCTTACCAAGCCCCCCGAAATGCCTAACCCCGCTATGGCTGTGGGCGGTGATGATGAAATGGAAAATGTACCGTTAAGGATTTTCCGTGACCAGCACATGCCCATGCCGTCCCCTGTCATGGAACACATTTATAATCTGCCTTATGAGAAGACCGCCGCAAAGGGTGCAAATGATACCCTTTCCATGGAAAACTTTGAAACCGATGATTTCAATCTCGGGGCGGAGTATGATTTTCTCACATGATAGGAGTGGTTTATAATGGCTGAAATTATGGAGGTTTTCGAGGAATTCGGGGACAATGCCAAAAACCTTTTCAAGAACAAAAAGTTCTGGTTACTTGCTGGCGGAGTGGGTGCGGCTGCCCTTGTTGCTGGCTACCTTAAAAATAAGGAAGCTGACGAAACTATGACAGCCTATGACGCTGTAGGATATGCGGGTTATCCCACAATCGGCGGAGCAAGCAGTACGGAAGAAGTTTCTTCCGATGTATCTTACATTGAACAGTTATTACAGGACAGCCAAACCGAGTATGACGCTGTAATAACGGAAATGGAAGACAACATTACAACCCTTTCCGATAGGCTGACAACTTCCGAGGAAAGTAATGCCGAATATCGTGCAAAGATCGAACGGCAAAACGCTATCTCTCAAATGAGAGCGAACAGCGAATTATATAATTCTCTGGGTGACGGAAATGCCAGCTTGAAAGAAGCCCTTCACGCTGAAAATC
>JAZURC010000048.1:0-3740 GCA_045606005.1 Clostridia bacterium | reverse complement strand
TATAAATTTCTAAAAATAGCAATATATTTTTTTAAAAAATGAAAATAATTTTAATCGGCACGTCCCGTATTTTTTCCATTGAGAAGAAAAACTGCGGAAAGAATCAGAATAATTCCGAAACTTCCTGTCAGTCCCAAGGGTTCCTGAAACACTGCCGTTCCCAAAAGTGCCGCCACCATGGGCTCCACAAAGGCAAGAATCGCCGCTTTTCCCGCAGGGGTATTTTGTAACCCCGCAGTGTACAAAGCAAAGGGAGCGGCCGCTGTAATTACACCCATACCGATACACCAAAGATAGGTACTGACCGAACCTGATGTAATCAGCTTTGACACCATATCCGGCACATTGCAAAAAAGCAATGCCCCTGCAGAGGCAAACAAAAATGCATAAGCCGTTACCGTGAGAGGGGTATATTTTTTTAACAGCACCGTACCGAAAATACTGTAAGAGGCATAACTGATTCCGGAAAGCAAGCCCATCACAATTCCCAAAGCACTTGCCTCTCCCGTTCCCGTTACCAAAGCACACCCTGTGAAGGCTGTCAACAGGGCAATCCCCTTTGTTACCGTCATTTTTTCTCCAAAGAAAGCAACCGAGGTAATCAACACAAAAAATGGAGCTGTGTACAGCAAAATTGCCGCAGATGCCATAGAACTGAGTGTAATAGCAGAAAAATAAGATACACTCATCAAAAAGATGCTGACAATGCCCGTCAGAGCAAACCAGCCAAAATCCTTTTTTTCAACCCTTCGCTTTTCCCTTCTCGAAACCTCTAAACCAATCAGAAACACAATCGCCGCCACCGTAAGACGAATGGCGGAAATCTGCAAAGTGGTAAGTCCCATTGCTTCCATATGACGGACAAAAATCCCCATTGTCCCCCATAATATTCCTGCCCCTACAATCAGCCAAGGAGCAATGACTTCTTGTTTCATTATATTTTTCAATCCTTTACGCTTCTGTGATTTCCTCAATATATTTTTTTGCTCCTTCTTTGAGCAAATGACCTTCTACTATTTTTGCCACTGCCTGTTCTGCCGCCTCTAACAACTCATCGGGGGCATACAGTTCAAAATTACCGCATAGAAATTCACCCTCGCTTACGTCATCCACATCTTCTGCAAAAAGGCGAAGATACCAGCCTTCCGTTCGGTCAAACACCCCTGTTCTGGCACCGGGATATTTTTGACCCATAGGCACCACGTGAGAAAACATTGCCTGAAAAAAGGTATCCCGGGGAACGGTATAGGCTTCTTCCGTCACGGGAATGGCACATTCTAAAAAATCGGGAGCAAAAATCAGCTCTTCCTCCGCTTTTACCGCCCGAAAGCAATGATTGATTGCTTTATAGACCTCTCCAATGGGAATATGATAATTCAACCGCAACACCTTCTGATGAAAGGGCGATTGGTCATTTTTTACTTTTTCATACATGGAATAATACATTTTCTTACACCCTCTGTTCGTATTTCACTCGTTTTTCCTGATAAAATTCTTCCCAGCGATCTTCTTCCATTGCCAGTCTGATTTCTTCCATCAGATGATTGTAAAAATAAAGATTATGCATGACGCAAAGCCGCATAGCAAGCATTTCCTTTGCCTTAAACAAATGTCTGAGGTAAGCTCTGGAATACTGACGGCAAACAGGACAGCTGCAATGCTCGTCAATCGGGCGGTCATCTGTTTCGTACTTGGCATTTAACATGTGCATAATCCCGTCCTCGGTAAACAGGTGCCCGTGTCTTGCATTTCGGCTGGGCATCACGCAGTCAAAGAAATCCACCCCTCTGTGCACCGCTTCTAAAATATTCACAGGCGTTCCCACACCCATCAGATAGCGGGGTTTCTCTTTTGGGGCGTAGGGCATGACTGCTTCAATCATTTCGTACATCACAGGTGCTGGTTCTCCTACTGCAAGTCCCCCAATGGCAATTCCGTCCAATGGCACTTCTACCGTACGTTTCATGGATTCCACACGGAGGTCGGCATACGTCCCTCCCTGATTGATTCCGAACAGCATTTGTTTAGGATTTATAGTATCCTCTAAAGCATTTAACCGATCCATTTCCGCTCTGCACCGATGAAGCCATCGAATGGTCCTCTCCATGGATTGTTTGGTATAGTCATAAGGAGAAGGATTTTCCACACATTCATCAAACGCCATAGCAATGGTGCTTGCCAGATTGGACTGAATCTGCATGCTTTCCTCAGGCCCCATAAAAATCCGCCGTCCGTCAATATGAGAAGCAAAGGTCACCCCTTCCTCCTTAATTTTACGGATGCCTGACAGAGAAAATACCTGAAATCCACCGCTGTCCGTTAAAATAGGCTTGTCCCAGTTCATAAATTTATGAAGACCGCCCATTTGTTTTACAATTTTATCTCCCGGACGCAGGTGCAGATGATAGGTATTGGAAAGCTCCACCTGACATCCAAGCTCTTTTAAATCAGGAGCCGATACCGCCCCCTTGATTGCCGCCAGCGTTCCTACATTCATAAAAACCGGTGTCTGAATGGTGCCGTGCACCGTTTCCATGACACCCCGACGGGATTCTCCTATGGTTTTTAATACTTGAAAAGACATTTTCTGATCCTCATTTCCTAACAAATAAACATCGCATCCCCAAAGCTGAAAAACCGATACCGTTCCTCAACTGCAATTCTGTATGCGTTTAACACATTCTCCCTTCCTGCCAATGCACTGACCAGCATAAGAAGGGTGGATTCACTCAAATGAAAATTGGTAATTAAAGCATCCACTGCCTGAAATTCATAACCCGGATAAATAAAAATACAAGTGCTGTCCGATTTTGCCCTCAACCCTTGTTCCTTATCCCATGCCGATTCCAGTGTTCTGACCGAGGTGGTTCCTACCGCAATCACCCGTCTACCCTCCGCCTTAGCACGGTTGACCGCAGCAGCAGTTTCTTCAGGGACAGTATAAAATTCAGCATGCATGGGGTGATCTTCCACCTTTTCTGTTTTCACGGGACGAAAAGTACCCAATCCCACATGAAGGGTAACAAAATGCACTTCCACACCCATTTGGCGGATATCATCCAACAATTCGTTGGTAAAATGAAGTCCGGCGGTAGGGGCTGCGGCAGAACCCTCATGTTTTGAATATACCGTCTGGTACCGTTCCCTGTCCTGTAATTTTTCTTTAATATAAGGAGGCAGGGGCATATTTCCCACACGGTCCAACACTTCTTCAAAAATTCCTTCATAGAAAAATTTGACAATCCGGTTCCCTTGTTCTCCAATTTCTAAAATTTCTGCGGTTAATTCTCCATCACCGAATATAAATCTCGCACCCGGCTTAGCTCGTCTGCCCGGTTTTAAAATAACCTCCCAGACATCTCCTTCCATTCTTCGCAGTAAAACAAATTCTATGGCACCCCCCGTATCTTCCTTCACGCCGTAAAGACGGGCAGGAATCACACGGGTATTATTCAGCACCAGGCAATCTCCCGACCGCAGATGCTCCTTAATCTGATAAAAAGTTTCATGGCTAACCTCTCCCGTTTCCTTGTCCAACACCATCAGACGGGAATGATCCCGTTTTTCTGCCGGATGCTGGGCAATCAATTCTTCAGGAAGGTCAAACCGAAAATCTGATACATTCACAATGAAGTTCCTTTCTATTTCTGTAATGTAGTACCGGGGAAATAGTGGGCAAGAATTTCCTCATAAGAAAAACCCTCTAATGCCATTCCCTGAGCGCCCCACTGGCTCATACC
>JAZURC010000047.1:0-2909 GCA_045606005.1 Clostridia bacterium | reverse complement strand
TTATCTGAAGGCTGATGTGGCATACTTGCTTGACGAAACAGGATATAAGTACTACGCTTATGACGAGAGACCCTTCCAAGATGCGGTGGTGCAGCTTGGTATTGATATCAGCGCTGCAGGATTTCCCTATGACTGTTATCTGCTTTCTGATATCGAGGAAGATAATTTCCCCGCAGATGACTACAAGCTGTTTATCATCCGTGCCGGCATTGACATTTCAGACGAAACCAAGGCGGCAATCGAGAAGAAACTGAAAAACAAAAATAAAACTGTGCTTTGGCTTCATCATTCTTCCTGCTATGACAGTTCACTTTGCGGCTTTGAGCTGAATCATGAAATAGGACATATTGAAAAAGCGGTTTACAAGAACGAAGTTTATAACGGCAACGGCTTGGAAACCCTGCAGTTTAAAGATGACAACGGCTATGTGCTGTCCCGTTTTGAAGAAAGCGGAAGCCCTGCAGTTATCTGGCGGGATATGGGGGATTGGGCAAGTGTTTATTATCTGCCGCTGGAAATGAATACTCACCTGTTAAGAGAAATCGCATTGTTAAGCGGTGTACATTTGTATAATCTGACAGATGATTATGTGTTTGCAGGAGGAGAATATGTAGGGCTTTGCGTTCAAAAGGACCACGAGGGCGGTTATAAGCGACTCAATCTGCCGGAACGTGGGTTTAAAGCCACCAATGCCTTAACCGGCGAAGAACTCCCGGTAAACGATATGTTTATTGATTTTAAGTTAGACAACCCCGGAATCATATTAATTCATCTTAGCAAAGATGATGAATAAGCAGTAAAAAGACGTTTTAACACCCTTCCGTAATTCGGTTTACGGGAGGGTGTTTTCGTTGTCAAATAAATAACCGTCGGGGAACAAAGGCATTCTCCGACGGTTGTTTGCTAAAAATAGTGTTATTGAATCAGAATTAAACTGCTTTTATTGACGGATTCCTGATCTGCCATATAAACGGTAACATCTTTGCCCTGATAGGAAAAGAGGGCGGTAATGTTTCCGTCTTCATCAGTCGTAGGCTGAGGAGCTTCTGCGTTTAATGCTTGGGCAATTTCGGTCAGAGTGGTGGATGCACTCATATTCGGAAACAGCTTGCCGGCGTTGGTAATCACAGAGGTGCAAATAATATCACCGCTTAAGTAATAATCGGTGTTGGACTGATACCAGCTGCCGTCCCCAAAGCCCATCCAGACTGCGCTTCCTTCCAACGAAGCAATGGGACCGTTATACCAGTTTACCTGAGAAACGGGGCCTAAGACGTCACTTAACTCTTTGTAAGTCTGACCAATGTAAGAAAAAGCGGCGGGATCAACCGTCAGCTCTTCCGGCTGAGGTACAGAGGTAGTAATCAGAACGGTTTTACTTTCTCCGTCCCAGCCTACATTATAGCCAAATGCTTCGGACACGGCACGGGCAGGAACCAGCGTTCTGTCATGTACAATCTGAGGGGCAATATCCAAAGTCTTGCCCATTCCGTTTACCGTGATTTCCTTTTTTCCTATCACCAGAGTGACAGTGGTACCATCCTTTTGGGCTGTCACGGTTTTGGTTGTTCCGTCCCAGCTGACCTCTGCACCCAGTGCTTCAAAAATTGCACGGACAGGCACAAAGGTTCTGTTCTGTTCAATAAAGGGGGGAACATCAAAGGTAACGGCTTGCTCATCAATGGTGATCTTGACCTGACTCTGATATCTGGTCAGATTAACGGTTAAGGAAGGCATGGTGTTATAATCATTAAATGCCTTAGTGTCTGCTCCAAAGCCTTCTGCTGCATATTTTAAGGTCAGATGATTGTCTTTCATTACCATGGAGTTGACAATCAGAGAGCTGTATTTCTTATCGGTGTTAAATCTTGCTAAAATATTTCCGCTTCTGTCTAACAGGGTGATAGGTCCGCTTACACTGACCATACAAAGATTTCCGGAACCGTCAAAAATACCGTGAGCATTATCGTATTCTCCCTCGGGAGTGCTCCAAAGAATGTCACCGGTTAAGGTATCAAAGGCTTGCAGACTTCCCTTGAAATTTAAGAAAAACAGATTGCCTGATTGACCGTACCAAGAGACATTTCCTTTTTCGCTTTTTGCTGCCAAGTCCGTTCCGTAGGTCCAGACCACAGAACCGTCACGGCCGATTCCTTCCAGAATGGTTTGTTCAGAGGTTTCGTTCTGTTTTGTCGTACAGGCAACTTCATCCACCGGCTGATTTGCAAAAGCACAGAAAGGTACAGAAATTGCCATTATCAGTCCTAAAGCCAGAGAACATACTTGTTTATTCATGGGTATCCTTCTTTCGGTTTTATAGTTTTAAGCTTACAAATTTTGAAACATTCAAACGGATTATGAATGGATGATTGTTCCGTCCGAATGAAAGAGGGGGAGGGGTTCAAGAAAAATCAAATCATCCCGATGAGCAGCATCGCCTTCTGCTAACACTGCCATTTTCCCTACGATTGTACCCCCTGCCTGATTGACCAGTTTTTCTACGGCTGTCAAGGATTCACCCGTGCTGATCACATCGTCCACAATCAGCACACGCTTGCCCTTGATGGCATCAATTTCCGTTTTACCAATGCAAAGAGTCTGGCTGCTTGCGGTGGTAATGGAGTCCACTGCGGTGGTGATAATGTCCTCCATATAAACCTTGGGAGCTTTTCTTGCCACTATGTAATTATCTGCATTTTCCTGTCTTGCCATTTCATACAGCAAAGGAATTCCTTTGGATTCTGCGGTAATCAGAATATCGTGCTCGGGAGCACGTTTCAGTAACTCCTCTGCACACTTTTTTGTTATCTCCACATCACCGAACATAATAAATGCTCCGATATAGAGATCATCCGTTACCTTGCACAGGGGAAGGTCGCGCTTCATCCCGGCGATGTCAATGGTGTACT
>JAZURC010000046.1:0-10666 GCA_045606005.1 Clostridia bacterium | reverse complement strand
CCTTGCTGTCCGGCTGGAAGCCCGGGAGCACGCGGGAGGCATGATAATCGTCAAAGAGCTTACCCCCAAATTCCAGATACAACTTGCCCCAAAATTGAGATATACGGTCCCGAATATACTGGGACTGCATCAACAGATATTTTTCATTATCAAATCCGACTGCTGCCATATTTTCACCCCTCTTAAAAATTTCACTTTTTTATTATATACCAAAACAGAAAGAAATGCAAGGTCTGAAATCAAAATTTAAAAAATTTACCGCCATCCTTTTTAAAGAATGACGGTTGTCTTTCTCATGATTACTCTGTCTGTCCCTCTATTACCATACGCAATACTTTCTCTGCATTTTCATAATCGGCAGTCTGTCGGCTATTCATCTCTTCCCCTTTTACCAATCGAGTGATATAATACTCTTCGTCTGCCATAGAAAACATAGAAAAGACCGAATTGTCCTTAGAAATGGGGATTCCATAAGGGCTGTCTGTCAATTCCAGTCCGTATTCTTCATAAAAAGGAGTCAAATTCTCTAGCGCTCCGCCCTCTGCTAACGCTGTCATAGCTCCCCGACCTAAAATCATCACCGTAGTTTCACGGGTCATCAGCATTCCCTGTAGCCGCACCGAGACAGCACTATCCTGCTGAACAGACATGGTATCTCCGCTGATAAACATAAAATAAGGCAGAACATGAACCTCTCCATCTTTGTTGGCATCCGACAATTCTCGCTCCATGTTGTTTTGAAATTGCTTCATGGTTGCCTCTTCTTGCCCAAAGCTTCCCAGGAAGGTAATGGTCGTATCGTAATCAATACGGCTTCGCACCTGTATTATCGTAGTCACAATCATAAAAATTGCCAGCAATGCAAAAATCGTGTGCCACTTATAATAATAAAAGAAATTTTCAATCCGTCCCTTAAAGGTTTTTCGCTCCTCCATTGCAAGCCCTCCTTTTTATGATGATAACTGCTATAAAAGCCTTACTTATCCAACGGCTTCATTGTGGGGAACAAAAGCACGTCGCGGATGGCTGCAGAGTCGGTCAGCAGCATACACATGCGGTCGATTCCAAAACCGATTCCTCCCGTAGGAGGCATACCGATTTCCAGTGCTCTCATAAAATCTTCGTCTGTGGTGTTTGCTTCCTCATCTCCCTGTGCCAGCAGTTCCTCTTGCGCACGGAACCGTTCTCTCTGGTCAATGGGATCATTTAATTCTGAATAAGCATTCGCCATTTCCCAACCGTTCATAAAGAACTCAAACCGTTCCACATATTCGGGATTCTCCGGTTTTTTCTTGGTAAGCGGAGAAATTTCTACGGGATGATCCATAACAAATGTAGGCTGAAGCAAATGTTCCTCTACATAATCTTCAAAGAAAAGATTGAGAATATCACCCTTCTTATGCCGTTCTTCATATTCCACATGATGCTCTTTTGCAATAGCACGGGCTTCCTCTAGGGTCTTAATTTCATTAAAGTCCACACCCGCATATTTCTTTACTGCATCCACCATGGTAATCCGTTCAAAGGGTTTGCCCAAATCCATTTCGATGCCGTTATATACAATCTGTGTGGTACCCAGCACTTCCATTGCAACATGACGGTACAAATTTTCCGTCAAATCCATCATGCCATGATAATCAGTGTATGCCTGATACAGCTCCATCAATGTAAATTCGGGATTGTGACGGGTGTCCAGCCCTTCGTTACGGAACACACGTCCGATTTCATAAACCCGTTCCAGACCGCCAACAATCAGGCGCTTTAAATACAGTTCCAGAGAAATTCTCAGTTTGAAATCCTCATCCAATGCATTAAAATGGGTTTCAAAGGGACGGGCTGCCGCACCCCCGGCATTAGAAACAAGCATGGGAGTTTCCACTTCCAAAAATCCCTGTGCACTCAGATAGCTTCTGATAGAAGAAATGATTTTGGATCGCTTGATAAAGGTATCCTTCACATCCTTATTCATAATCAAATCCACATAACGCTGTCTGTACCGCATATCCGTATCGGTCATACCGTGGAATTTTTCAGGCAACGGCTGTAAGGATTTTGACAGCAGGGTAATACAGTCAATCCGAACAGAAACTTCCCCTGTCTGGGTGGTAAATACTTCCCCTTCTGCCCCTACAATATCACCGATATCCAGCTTTTTAAAGCGGTTATATTCTTCCTCGCCCAAAATATCCTTCTTCACAAATAACTGAATCTGTCCGTCCATATCTGCAATGTGGACAAAGCCCACCTTGCCCATGCCTCGTTTAGACATAATTCTGCCCGCAACGGTTACCCGTTTCCCGTCAAGAGGGGAAATCTGGGCGGTTACCTGCTTTTCTTCTCCGCGAACGGAAACAGTACGTTCCTCCGTGGTACAATTTTCGCAAATATCTTTAGAAGAATGAGTCCGTTCATATTTGGTAATCTGAAACGGGTCTCTGCCTTCCTGCTGAAGTTCTGTCAGCTTGTCCCGTCTGATTTGCAACAGTTCGGACAACTCTTTCGTGTTTTCTACTTGATTCTGATTGTTTGACATTCAGGTCTTCCTTTCAAATAAAATTTTCTGCTGTATTATTTTGTAATGGATAAAATTTTAAATTGAATGACGCCTGCCGGAACAGCGACTTCTACAATTTTATTCTTTTTCTGTCCAAGCAACGCTTTGCCTACGGGAGATTCATCGGAAATCTTATTCTGACTGGGGTCGGCTTCTGTGGAACCTACAATGGTATATTCCATTTCTTCGTTAAATTCCATATCCAGCACCTTTACTTTACTTCCCAGACCGACTTTTTTGGTGTCAATTCCCTCTTCCTCGATAATCTGAACGTTTTTCAGCATATTATCCAATGTCTTAATTCGTTCTTCTACCTGAGCCTGTTCGATTTTTGCTTCGTCATATTCCGAATTTTCTGATAAATCACCAAAAGACAGCGCCTGTTTAATTTTTGCTGCTACTTCCTGCCGTTTTTCTGTTGTCAAATATTCCAGTTCCTGTTCTAATTTTTCCAAGCCTTCAGATGTCAAAATTACCTTTTTTGTTTCTGCCATCGTTTTTGTTCACCCTTTTTTTAAATATTTATATTTTTATCCCCATTGTAAGAAGGAGATTTTTTCAATTTGTTCAATATCAAATAAAATACTGTTTAACACGTTCTTTGAGATTCCTGTTACTTTGAGTTCAGACGGAATACGCATCCACGCATCATTCACCGTATATTCCCGTACAAACTCCCGTTCTGTCAGATTAAACAACACCGTTTTGGGAGAAAGATAGGACAGAGCCGGATGATTGGTCAATGCAATCACCGCAGGCAACCTCCGGATATTTTCATCTTCACAACAGACAAACACCGGACTGCCTTCGTCCTCCTCGAAAACAAACCCTTTTTCCCGACAAAACACCCAGATGACAGGTGCCGTCAAACGGGGAATCAACTTTGCAGCCTGGTCACAAGTATCGCATACAATTCCTATATCACTGTGGCAAAAATCTGTGCCCAGACGGCGTCCCGCCTTTCGAAGAACTGTTTCCAGTTCCTGATAAAACAGCTTTTTGTGAGGACGGTAAACGGAAATTCCGCCTAACGGGATTTCAGAAAATACAGGCAATCCACGCTTTCTGATCCGCCTCTCCGTCATGGAGTCAAAAAAATGATTGCACACGGTAATATTGAAAACAAGACAAGCCTCCGTTTTTTCCTCACGGATTTTCGGAAATAAAGATTTTTTATTGTCCTGCCTCAAATAAATAAATTGCTGCATGGTTCGCCCCCCCTTTTTCATCCTAATATATGAAAGGAGGGGTTATCTTATTCAGCCAACAAAGAAATTGCCTTCAGAAGCTGAATGTCCTGCTCCAAATCACCCAAGGCTACACTGTTGTCCATAGGCACCTCTACATCCGGCGAAATTCCGGTTTCGTGGATTCGATTTCCGTTGGGTGTGTAAAATTCATGAGTCGTTAATTTCAACATACTGGAGGAATCTACCATAAAGTGTTGTTGCATAATTCCTTTTCCAAAGGTCGTAACTCCCACCAAGGTAGCACGGTCACGATCCTGCAGTGCACCTGCCAGCATCTCTGACGCACTGGCACTGCCTTCGTTAATCAATAAAACCAGAGGGATGGAATTCACATCCTCCTCGGTTTCAAAATATTCCTTCTCGCCATTTTTATCCATGGTATAATAAAAGATTCCTTCATCAAGAAACAAATCTGCTACATATTGAGCAGCCTCTACCGTTCCACCCGGATTTCCTCGCAAATCCAAAATCAAAGAAGTGGCTCCCTCTTGCTCCAATCCGGATAAGGTATTAGAAAATTCGTTTACGGTAGTATCATCAAAGGAGCTTAATTTCAAATAACCGATTCCACCGTTCAGCATCTTTCCGGTGGCACTGTGAATGGTAATTTCATCACGAATCACCGTCAAAGAAACCGTTTCTCCTTCCCGTAACAGCTCAAGCTTAATTTCTTCTTTTTTCTTGCCGTTTTTTAACATGGCAACCACTTCATCCAAAGTGCTGCCCGTTGCTTCCTCACCGTTAATGGTCAAAAACTTATCTCCTGTTCGAATTCCTGCCAATGCGGCAGGAGTATCGGCAATGGGAGAAATCACCGTAATCAGTCCGTCCTCCGGATCCACCGTTACCTCAACGCCGATTCCCACATATTCTCCCGTAACACTTTCTTTTAAGGCTTCTACATCATCGGGAGATAAATAGCCGGAATAAGGATCTCCCA
The DNA here is from genome assembly GCA_045606005.1 of Clostridia bacterium. Lineage (GTDB taxonomy): Bacteria > Bacillota > Clostridia > HGM11514 > HGM11514 > SIG438. The sequence goes on along the minus strand of JAZURC010000046.1, from coordinate 5,922 downwards.
ACATGAGAGGAATCCCGTAAAAAGCACCGTTTTCCACCAATTCCTCATCATATTCTTTTAAATAATAGGTATCAATCAAGCGCTTGATTCGTTGTATTTTCACAGATGTACCGCCGTTTCCGAAGAAACCGGATGCCAAAAACATCAGGCTGACAAAGAAGGCTGTCAGCACAGCAGTCCCTCCTACCAAAAGGAGGGACAGCTTTATGACAAAGGACTTATGATACTGTTTCAAATAAAAAGCCGCCTTTCATCAGATTACTTCATATTATTGCAATACATAAGCAGCAGGATCTACCGGTGCATTATTGATTCGGATTTCAAAGTGGAGATGCGGTCCTGTTGACCAACCGGTGCTTCCCACCTGAGCAATCGCCTGCCCCTGTGCTACCGTCTGCCCCGCCTGCACCAAATTCAGACTTGCATGACCGTACAGGGTAGAATATCCGCCGCCGTGGTCAATGACTACATAATTTCCATATCCACCTGTATTAAATTCAGATATCAGCACTCGCCCCGCCGCAGAAGCACGGATGGTAGTACCATAAGGGGCGCCGATATCAAGACCGGTATGCAATTCGCTGCTGCCCCAGATAGGACTGATTCTGTATGCAAAAGGCGAGGTGATGGGATAGGCTTGGTCAAAAGGCCAGATAAAGGTGCCCGCATTTGCGGGAACAAAAACATCTCCGCTGGTATCCACATACCCGCCGGAAGCAGCCATTGCAGCCGCAATTCTCTGATTTGCCAGTTGCTCTGCAGCTCTTGCTGCAGCCAGTGCTTCCTGCAAGGAGGCTTCTTCGGCACTTAAACGGTCAATTTCCGCTTGCGCTAAATTCAACTGCTCCTGGAGTTCATCCTGTTTTTGGCTTTTGCTGTCACGAGCATCCTCTAAAGATTGCTTATGCTGTTCCACCAAGGTTTTATTTTCCTCAATGCTTGCCTTTGCTTTTTCATAACTATTCAAAAGATTGGCATCATATTCCGTAATTGTTTTAATGGCTTCAATCCGACTCATCAGGTCAGAAAAGCTTTTGGCACTGAGAAGGACATCCAGATACCCCAATGCGCCGTCTTCATACATCACCCGAATACGCTTTTTCATCAGTTCATCCTGAATATCCACTCTCTCTTGCGCTTTTTTTAAATCACCCTCCAGCTTGTCAAGCTCTGATTGGGTAGAAACAATGGTTTCCTCCAATTTTTCCAATTCCAGATGCAGCGCATTAATATTTTCATCAAGCTGGCTTTTGTATTCCAGCATATTTCCTTGCTGTTCTTGATTTTCATCAATTTGATTCTGGACTTCTAGTCGCTCCTGACGAGCCTGTTCTGCTTCCTCCTGTGCGGTTTGAGCAAAGGCAATGTTATAAAAAGCAGACCCTAAAACGGTTACCAGCATGAACACCAAAAGGAGTATTGCTGTCACCACCAATGTTTTTCGTTTCAAAATAGGACCCTCCCATGCTTTCCGTCTGTTACACCTTCATATGCTTGCGGACGGATATGACACTTCCCGTTATTCCGCTGAATACCCCAAGTACAACAGAAGAAACTGCAACCCATTGCATCATCTGTACTGTATCAATCAGCTTCATTCCCGCAAGACCGTTTCCAAGCATGGAGTTAAAGCTGACAGAGATATAATAGTATCCTCCATATACAATTCCAAAGGAAAGAATTGCTGCAATCAATCCGATTACAATTCCCTCAACCATAAACGGCCAACGAATAAACCAGTTGGTTGCACCGATAAATTTCATCACATTGATTTCCTTCCGTCGGGCATAAACAGCCAGACGGATGGTATTGGTGATAATGGCGATTGCTACAATCATCAATAAAACAAATAGCCAAAAGCCCACCATATTCACAATTCTCGTAATATTCTGCAAAGCAGAAACCGTTTCCTGATTGGAGTTGATTTTCACAACACCGGAAATCAGAGAAATTTGCTCCATGACCTCTATAGATGCATTCAGACTGTTCAAAGACACCCGATAGGTATTCCTCAACGGATTGTCCAATTCCAAGCCTTCCAGCAATTCAGGGTTGTCCATGGTAGCCTTCAAATCTTCCAGACCCTCTTCCTTTGTAACAAGTCTGGCTTCCCTGACCTGTGGCATAGCACCGATTGCCTTTCCGATTCCCTGAAGGGTGGCTTCGTCTGCACGCTCATCCACTACAACCAGCAATTCATATTCGCTTCTGACCTGCTCCACCATGTGCTCCACATTTAGGCTGAGAATCAAAAACAGACTGAAAATAATCAGGCTGGCAGCAACCGTCATCACAGATGCAAAACTCATCAGGCGATTATGCCAGATGCCTTTTAGTCCCTCTTTTAGCAAATAATTAAACGACCGGAGCTTCATGATATTCACCCCTCTCCTCATCGCTGAAAATCTGCCCGTCAGAAATAGTGATAACACGTTTTTTTAAGGAATTTACAATTTCCTTGTCGTGGGTTACTACCATTACCGTTGTTCCTTGCTTATTGATTTCATTCAACAGCTGAATGATTTCACCTGAGTTTTTGGGGTCCAGATTTCCGGTAGGCTCGTCCGCAATCAACACAGGCGGCTGGTTCGCCAGCGCACGGGCAAGAGCCACTCTCTGCTGCTCGCCCCCTGAAAGCTGATCGGGATAGGCATTTGCTCTGGAGGAAAGTCCAATCATATTTAAAAGTTTAGGAACGATTCTCTTAATTTCCTTCGGAGATGCTCCCACAACCTCCATTGCAAATTCAATATTTTCCTTAATGGTTTTTTGGGACAGCAATCTGAAATCCTGAAATACCATCCCGATATTACGGCGTAAATAAGGCACCTTGGAACGGCGCAGATTTGCCACATCGATTCCGTTGACATAGATGTTCCCCTCTGTGGGTAATTCCTCACGGGTAATCAATTTGGTGACTGTTGATTTTCCTGCACCGGAAGGTCCGATTACAAATGCAAATTCGCCTTCTTCAATATGAAATGAAACATGTTCCAATGCCGTCGTTTCCCCATCATAAATTTTTGTTACATTATCAAATTGAATCATGACGGCACCTCCTTAGATTTTGGTCGGATTGGATACCAGATACCTCTTTACCATCATCGCCACTTTAAATACAATCGCATCGTCAAAGTTTCTTAAATCCAGACCCGTCAGCTTATAAATCTTGTCCAGACGGTACACCAGCGTATTACGGTGAACATACAGCTTTCTGGAGGTTTCACTGACATTTAAATTATTTTCAAAGAATTTCTGAATGGTTATAATGGTTTCCTGATCCAATACTTCAATGGATTCCTTTTTGAAAATTTCGTTTAAAAACATTTCGCAAAGCTTAGTGGGCAGATGATAGATCAATCGACCTATCCCCAGGTTTTCATAGTTCACAATGTTTTTTTCCATATCAAACACCTTGCCAACTTCCATGGCAACCTGTGCTTCCTTGTAAGAACGGGCAAGCTCTTTTACATTGTCAACCACCGTGCCGATACCGATATTGATTTTTACATAAGCCTCTACCCCAATGGTATCCACAATCGCCTTTGCCAGTTTTTCCAATTCCTTGGAAGTGGTTCCCTGTTTGACTTCCTTAACCAGAACCAAATCCTTTTCATTCAGATTGATAATATAATCCTTATCTGTTTCAGGGAACATATTCTGAATAATTTCATAAATGGAAACATCTTCCCCCTCGGTAATCCGAATCAGCATTGCCACACGGCTCGCAGTCGAAGAAACCCGAAGCTCTTTTACCCGCAGATGAATATCCCCCGGTAAAATATTATCCAAAATAATATTTTTTATTAAATTTGCCTTATCATACTTTTCGTCATAAATCTGTCTGAGGTTTGCAACGCTGACAGCAACCATAGAGCAGAATGTTTTTGCTTCCTCATCTTCTCCTGCAACAAATACAATGTATTCAATTTTATTACGGACTCCTACCACCTTGTAAGTATAACCGTTGCAGGTAAAGATACCAAAGGTTTCGGAAAGAGCATCCTCTACCGCATCCATTGTCATGTAAAGCATTGATGAATCGGAGCTTGCAATCACTGTTACCGTGTCATCCAACAATCCCACGTCACGACCGATTACATCCTTCATCTGATACATCATATTCTGGAACAGATTACTTGCCATAAAAACCTTCCTCTCTGTTTTGTTTTCTCTTTTGCTAACGCCTTTTCGTTTGATAGACATAAAGTATCACTATATATAATACACTATTTTTGAACATTTTGCAATATAAATTGAAGAAAAAGTTAAATATTTTTTTTGGAAACAACGAATCGATGAAATTTGAAAAAGAAATTCTTGCAAAATTTTTGGATATATGGTATAATAAAGTCACTAAAAAATGAATTTTGAATGAAAAAAACTTTCAACATTCGTTTTCGGATAAGAAGGAGGTTATTTCTTTGTCTGAAAAAATTCAAAAAAGCACAAATTCGACCCTTACGAGTCAGGAAAACGTAAAACAAAATTATATGATTGACCCCGAAAAATACTCCGCTTACAATGTAAAGCGCGGACTTCGTAACTCTGACGGTACAGGGGTTTTGGTTGGTCTGACCTCTATCGGTGAGGTGCGGGGATATATTATCGACGATAATGAACGGGTGCCTATCGACGGCAGACTCTTTTATCGGGGCATTGATGTAAAAGATTTGGTGACTGCCAGCGAAAAGGAAAATCGGTTTGGTTTTGAGGAAACCTGCTATCTGTTGCTGCTTGGCTCCCTGCCTACTGCATCAGAGCTTGCAGATTTTCGTTCCCTGATTACACAGAATCAGGAGTTGCCTACAAATTTTGTAGAAGATATGATCTTAAAAGCTCCCAGTAATAATATTATGAACAAACTGGCTCGGGGTGTGCTGGCGTTGTATTCCTATGACGAAAATCCGGATGATTTGGATTTTACCAATATCATGAACCAGTCTATCGCCCTGCTTTCCCGTTTTCCGTCCCTGATTGCCTATGCCTATCAGGCAAAACGGCACTATTATGACGGACAAAGCTTGGTCATTCATACGCCCAAGGCGGGTGCCTCCATTGCAGAAAATCTACTCCATCTGACAAGACTGGATAACCAATATACCCAAGAAGAAGCAAGAGCACTGGATATTGCCCTGACCCTTCATGCAGAACACGGCGGCGGTAACAACTCTGCTTTTGCCACTCACGTTGTTTCTTCTTCAGGAACAGATACTTATTCCGTTATCGCAACCGCAGTAGGAGCCTTAAAAGGCTTTAAGCACGGCGGCGCCAACATTAAAGCAAGAAATATGATGCTTGATTTGGAAGCAAAGGTGGAAAATTGGGAAGACGAGGATGCACTGTTCCAATATCTGACCAAGGTATTATATAAAGAAGAATTTGACAAAACAGGCTTGATTTACGGCTTCGGACATGCTGTTTATACCGTTTCCGACCCCCGTGCCGGTGTCTTAAAAGCACAAGTGGAAAAGCTGGCTCTGGGAACAGAGTTTGAACAGGAATATCGGTTGTATGAACGGGTGGAAAAGCTGGTTCCCGCTGTATTGCGGCAGAAATACAGCCGTCACGCAGTCACCAATGTGGATTTCTACTCAGGTCTTCTTTATCGGATCCTGAACATCCCCGAAGAACTGTTTACCCCCATTTTTGCCATGGCTCGTATCGTGGGCTGGTGTGCACACAGAATTGAAGAAGTGTATGCCAACGGAAAAATTATCCGCCCTGCATACAAAAACGTATCTCCCAGACAGAAATACATTCCCATCGACGAACGGTAAATCACATTTAAAGAATCAAAATCCCTCACAATCTATGTGGGGGATTTTTTTGTAAAAATGGGAGACTGTAAGAGTGAAGGGGGATTACATAATCCCCCTTCATAAAAACCATTTCTTTTCCCGAGGGGGCTCAACAGTCGCC
>JAZURC010000045.1:0-6811 GCA_045606005.1 Clostridia bacterium | reverse complement strand
CTCATACGCTACATCATATTCTACAACCTCGCCCGGGTCAAATGCAACTTCAACCGCACCGGGAACAACCAAAATGGTGTCACAGCCTAACCAGGATGCTACCTGCAACTGCTTCTTGGTGATTTCTTTTGCACGTTTTACATTTTCTTCATTGGCAGAGGTATAATTATAAGTCCAGTAAAGACCGCTGGCGATACTGTAAAGCTCAATGCCAACCTCGTCCGCCATTGCCTTTACCTTCATGATGTCTTCTTTTGTTGAGTCCATGGAAACAGGACCGTGTTCATCCAGTGCCAGTTCCAAACCGTCATACCCTGCGTCCTTTGCCAATTCCATGCATTTTCTTAAGTCTGTTTCTGCAAATGACCATATACTAATTCCTTTTTTCATAGTAATTCCTCCTTGCTTTTTTGATAATTCTATGGTATCATAAGAATAGGAGAAAAGAAATATGTTTTTTTGCTCAAAAAGTATAATTTTGTAAACAAGGTGGTGCAAAATGAAACTAAATTATATAAAACATAATATTGCAAATCTGATTAACATCACCAAAATCGTCACCATTCATTATTATGAATTTGGCAAAAACTTTTATTATGACGGAGAAAGTCATAATTTTTGGGAAATGGTCTATGTGGATGCCGGAAATGTGATAATTAAAGCAGATAACAAAGAATTTTACTTAAAACAAGGTGACGTTATTTTTCACAAGCCAAATGAATTTCACACATTGGAAACGGATAAAGAAAATACCGCTAATGTAGTTGTCATCTCTTTTGTCTGTTCCTCCCAATCAATGAGTTTTTTTAAAGGCAAAACCATGCCCATTCCTTCCAAACTGAAAAAGAATATATCCGTTATTATAGAAGAGTATTCTCAGACTTTCAAGTCCATGGCAACCGGAGATATCAAGCTGGAACTACAAGACAATCCTCCCATTGGCGGGCAGCAGATGATTAAAACATACTTAGAGCAGTTTTTGATTCTGCTCATCCGAAGCGAAAACAACAATCATGACCTGCGTGTTTTCCCGTCAAAAGAAAGTATCGAAAACCACCTTGTTTCTCAAGTGATACAAATCATTGAAGAAAATACTTACAACAAAATTACCGTTGATCAAATTTGCAATCAATTAAATTATTCCCGAACCTATCTTTCAAAAATTTTTAAAGCGGTATCAGGTTATACCATTTTAGAATACATTTTAAAGCATAAAATTCGGGAGGCAAAAAAACTGATACGAGAAGAAAAATATAACTTTACTCAAATTTCGTATCTGCTCGCCTTTGATAATCCACACTACTTTTCAGCCGTCTTTAAAAAAGTGTCTAATATGACGCCAACCGACTACAAAAACTCTGTCAAAAAACCGTAAGATTGCTCTTTAAACAGGGGCAATAGCAAAATAATTTTATTTTGCTATTGCACCTGTTCTATTTTTTTGAAAATTCCCATATAGTTACCATAAAGGAGGAATCGCTTATGCTTTCATTATTTGATTATTTTCCCCAACCGTTACGGATGATTCTTTACCGTCTGCCGGAGTTTGCACGGGAAGAGCTGGAAGAAATCAGGCTTCGAAGCGAACGGGGCTTGCAGATTCGACTTCGTTCCGGCTTATTTTATGCGGACAAGCAGGGGCAGCTGCTTCCTACCCCCGACGGGGCATTCATTGTAGGAAAAACGCATCTTGCCTCCTGTCTTGAGCAGTTCACCACCTCCTCTCTCTATGCATGGGAACACGAGCTTTCCTGCGGATATCTAACTTTAGAAGGAGGACACAGAGTGGGCTTTTGCGGTACCTGTACAGTAAAAGAAGAACAAATTTCAGGAATACGGGATATTACCTCCATTAACGTCCGTATTGCAAGGCAAATCATTGGCGTTTCTGATTCCGTGTTACCCTATTTACTCAAAGGAGATCGAGTCAAAAACACTCTTATTATTTCTCCGCCGGGTTGCGGAAAAACCACTCTTCTGCGGGACATCGCAAGAAATCTTTCCAACGGTTTTGACCAATTTGTGGGAACGGATGTAGGGGTGGCAGATGAACGGGGAGAATTGGGAGCGGTTTGCCACGGAGTAGTGGGACATGATCTGGGTCTGCGGACAGATGTATTAAACTGCGGACCAAAAGCTGCAGGAATGATGATGTTACTGCGAACCATGTCCCCGAAAGTGTTAATAACAGATGAAATCGGTTCTGCTCAGGACGAAGCCGCTATCAGGCAGGCAACCCTTTCTGGAGTAAGCGTGATTTGCTCAGTTCACGGATATAGCAGGCAGGATATTGTAGGACGAATCCCAAGCCTTGGCAAACTGTTTGAATTGTTTATCACATTAGAATATCGGGACGGAGTTCATCAAATGAAATCGGTAGAGGATTATGCTTAGACTGATTGGCGCTTTCTTCATTTTATTTTCAGCATTGCAATTAGGCTTATTAAAAAGCCGCCGCCTTCATCAACGGGTGCAATGTCTGGAACAGCTAATGGGCTTGCTGAATCAATTCTTAGGCGAGGTACAGTTTGGATTGCGACCTCTCCCTGACATTTTTGAACGGTTAGGGAAACAATCGGGGGGTGAGGGGTTTGCCCTTACCGCACAGGAAATGAAGCTACGGGACGGAAGGTCTGCAAGGAGTTGCTTTCATTCTGCAATCAATGCTTCCTACCCCCTTCTGAGCCAAGAGGATAAAGAAACCCTTCTTGCTTTAGGAGAAGGGTTAGGTGCCTGTGACAATTCTACCCAATGCCGTTTGATTGAATCAGTCATTCGCCGTTTGGAGGTCAGACAGCAGTCCGCACGGGAGTTTGCTGTCAAAAACGGAAGATTATATCAAGGATTAGGGCTTACAGGGGGTTTGTTTTTCATTTTGCTTTTGATTTAGGGGACAAGGAGAAGGGCTATGAATGTGGATTTAATTTTCAGGATTGCCGCAATCGGAATTTTAGTATCGGTACTCAATCAGCTTTTAATTCGCTCGGGACGGGAGGAACAGGCAATGATGACAACTCTTGCAGGGTTAATTGTGGTGCTTGTGGTCATTGTCAGGGAAATCAGCACTCTGTTTGACACCATTAAGTCTGTATTTGGTTTTTAGCGATGCTGCCCATCATCGGAATTGCTTTATGCGGTGCAGTGCTGGCTCTCCTGTTAAGACGGCATCATCCCGAGTTTGCCATGGTAGTTTCCATTGTTTCGTGCGTACTGCTGTTTTTGTTTGCAGCACAGCATTTTTTAAAATTCAAGGAAACGTTGGACGCCATTGCAGAACGGTGCGGAATTTCACCGTCCCTTATGACCCTCCTGTATAAAGTTGTGGGAACGGCATATTTGGGACAATTCTCCGCTGCTCTTTGCCGTGATGCGGGAGAATCTGCCTTGGCAAGCGCTTTGGAATTTTGTACCAAGATAACCATTTTGCTGATGAGTCTGCCCTTGCTGACCTCTCTTTTTGAAAAATTAGTCAATATTGCGGAGTCAATATGAAACATAATATTTTAATACGAATTATTTTTATCCTTCTCCTCTTTCCACAACCTTGCTTTGCTGAAATGGAGCCTTCAATGGAAGAACAATACCGGGCAAGTGGAGGTCAGGAAATAGAGGATTACTACAATAATGAGTTAAAGGAAGAACTGGCAACCATACTGCCTGATTTTTCTCCCAAAAAAGCAATAGAAGCCCTGATAAACGGACAGGTTTCCCTGACCCCTTCAGAAATGCTCCGCTGGATCGGAACTCTTTTGTGGGGTGAATTAAAAGGAAATGCTGCCTCCTTTGGATTATTGCTTTTATTGGTGGTATTAAGCGGAATAACAGACCAGCTAAAGATTTTGGGAACAGAAGGAACCAACGCGGCAGGCTTTGTATGCGGAGCGGTGATGTGTGCCATTGTCATCGAAATGTTTGATACAAGCATTCGTCAAAGCAGAGAGTCAGTTTCCTCCATGAGTGAATTTGTCACCGTTCTCGCACCTGTCATGTCTGTTCTCTTGGCAGGCTCAGGACAGCTTACAGGAGCAACTCTGCTTCACCCTGTGCTGTACGGTGCCGCAACCTTCAGCATTAACGCAGTGAATCGCTGGATTGTCCCTGCAGTTTATAGCTGTTTTTTGTTATGTGTTGCCAACTCTCTTTCCGAGGACAACAAATTAGACGGTTTTATCGGTCTTTTAAAAAATGGAATGAAGTGGATTTTAACTGCCATTCTTACGGTCTTTTCAGGACTCACCGCAATCTATTCCGTAGCAGGACAAAATGTGGATGTTATGGTGAGAAAAACCACAAGGTTTGCCGTTGGAAACTTCGTTCCTGTGGTGGGTGGAATGTTATCGGAAAGTGTGGAACTGGTGCTTTCCTTTTCCTCGGTGCTTCGCCGAGGCGTAGGAATTGGCGGCATTGCAGTTCTGCTTTTAATTTTTGCTCATGTAGCGGTTACCCTAACCGTTCAGCTGTGGATGTTTCGGATTGGGTCGGCATTTGCTGCACCTTTAGGAAGTCCCTCTTTGGGAAAACTGTTGTCAGATACTGCTCTTTGCATCGGCATGATGCTGGCATCCCTTTGCGTTTGTGCGGTTCTGTTTTGTCTGATTCTGATTATGATGATTAGTGCAGGTGGAGGTGGAATTCTTTGAGAATCATTATAACCTTAACAGGGGCAATTCTCCTCATTCAGGCAGTACGGATGGTTTTGCCTTTAGGCAGTGCGGGAAAATACGTTTCCTTTGTATTGGGGCTGTTTTTTATGGCAGTTACTTTAGACACAATCGGCGGTCTTTCCTTTCGTGGAGAAGAAGTTCTTTCAAACGACCTTCCCCAAGCAGAAACCAAACAACTGGAAGAGGTGCAGCAGCAACAGATTTTTGCAAACTATGCCCACCAGCTTACAGAGGACATCCACCAAAGCATTCCTCAACTGTCCGACGCACAGTTTTCCTTTGATTTTTCTTTGGAGCCTTTTGGTACGGTAAGAGGATTGACCATTTTTTCTCCCGAAAAGAAACAGGAATTTGTCATTACCCGACTTTCAGAGCTGTACGGCATTTCACGGGAGGTCATTGTATGGGAAACAAAATAACCCTTTTTTCAAAGCTGACAAAAAATACAGGGAATAAAAAGACCCTTTGGATCATATTAATCATAGGAGCAATTCTGTTATTGGCAGCCCCCGGCTCTACGGACAAAAAGGAGACGGTGCCTATTCATAATCAAACGGATGGTCAGGAATATCTAAAATCACTGGAAGAAAGACTGGAAAAAACTCTGGAGGAAATAGAGGGTGCCGGAAAAGTCACCGTACTGCTCACCCCAAAAAGCTTTGGTAAAATTTCTGTAGCAAAGGATACCAAGGCAAGCACCTCTGATCATAATCAGGATTTTGAGGAAGCTGTGGTGTTATCCGACGGAGATTCCCCTATCATTTTAGAAGAATATTATCCAACCGTGGGCGGTGCCATTATTGTAGCATCAGGTGCAGGAACAGAACAGGTCAAAATGGAGTTAAGACGGGCTGCAAGTGCAGCATTGCAAATCGGAATAAACAGAATCGAAGTATTGGAAGGGAGCAAAAAGCGTTGATCAGAAAACGGCAGTTTGTGGTGGTGGCAATGTGTTTGCTGATTGTAGCAGGTGCATACATAACAAATAAAGATGAACACTCTGCGCAAACGGTAATGAATCCGGAACTCTCACCCTCTCCTACACCAAAGGTTTACGGAGAAGCTCAATTTGTAAACGGAGGAACTGAGGATTATTATTCCCAAGCCAGACTGAATCGGGATGTAGCAAGGGGAGAAGCCCTGGATTTGCTTCGTGAAGCAACGGAAACTGAAGAAACCTCTCAGGCAATGGCACGAATGGCAACCGCTTGCGAACAGGAAAGCAAATTAGAAAATGAATTAAAAGCAAAAGGGTTTGGAGATTGCGTCGTCTTTATTACAGATGCCGGCGCATCCGTTACCCTTTCCTCACAAGGATTAAAAGAGGAAGAGCTTGCAAAACTTTTATCCACTGTTATGGCAGAAACAGGACTGGGAGCGGATAAAATTAAAATAATTGAGATAAAATGATTTACAAAGGGTGGCTTGTGTGGTATAATAAAAATATACAATCCAAATTGTAAATCAATCAAAGGAGGTAATTTCTTTGGAAGAACAAATGATAGAGCAAAAAATCGGGAATGTAAAAATTTCTGAAGAGGTAGTATCCACGATTGCAGGTCTTGCGGCATCGGAGGTAAAAGGCGTTTCCAGCATGAGTGCAGGCTTAACCGGAGGTATTTATGACCTGATTGGAAAGAAAAATCCATCCAAGGGCGTAAAAATCGAAATGAAGGAGGAGGGAGTTTTCCTCGATCTTTATCTGGTGGTGGAATACGGTGCAAAGATTCCTGATGTAGCATTAGAAGTTCAGCAGGCAGTGAAAAACAGCGTAGAAACCATGACCGGTCTTACCGCATCCAAAATTGACATTCACATTCAGGGTGTGAAAATGGAAAAGGAAGAAGCGGAAGCACCTGTTGTACAGGAAGCAGAAGAAACAACGGAAGAATAATAAAGGGGTTGTAGCAAAATGCACAGACCGCATAAAGCAAGAAAATAGCGAGATAAGGCTACTGGAAAATTTAAAATTAAGAGAATTAACAAAACATTAATGTAGAAATTTGTTTGACAACAAATATCACGGAATGAATTGCTTTATGCTATAAACAAACATCGCCTCTCGCCGTATCCACATACGGCTTCGGGTAACCAAAAGCAAGGGTAAGCCTTGCTTTTGCTCAGTTTGTTCATTCTGCACTATTTTT
>JAZURC010000044.1:0-3809 GCA_045606005.1 Clostridia bacterium | reverse complement strand
AGCTGGCGAAGGAAGGACTGACCCCTCACATCTGGGCCATCCGTCAGCATATGGAAACCCGAAATGTAATGGGGGTTCTTATTACAAAGTCGGGAGCGGAAGAGTATCTGACCTATATGCAGGAAAATGTGACGGGGGTTTTGTCACAGGAGTTAGAACAATTATTGTTTCGCCCCCGTAAGGATTTGTATTTTCCTGTACGTACCTTTGAAGAATTTTGCCGTAAGATGGAATCCAAGTACGGGCAGAGTTATGCGGTTTACTGTAAATCTGTGGAGGAAGAAGGGGAGTTGTACGGTACAGCCCTTTTTCGGGGAGATAAAATGGTGGAGATATTGGATAAATACCAGTCTGTTTGTACCATGATGGTACGGGGAGAGTTTGACGGGGGTACCATGACGGCAGGAGATATGGTGGCAGACATTAATGCCCGCCCTAAAATCCAAATAAAAACAGAGATAAAAGATGACAGCCCCACAATCAATCTGACCGTAAACTTGCAGGGCGGTTTTATGGAAGGGGAAAATCCGGAAAATCCCACCGCCAAAGATGATGAGTTTGCAAAAAAAATAGAAGAATATTTCAAGGAAACAGCAGAAAAAACAAGAACGTGCGGAAGTGATGTCTGGGGATTTGGGAAACATGCTGCACGACATTTTAAAAGGATTCAGGACTGGGAACAGTATGATTGGAATCACAAATTCCAACAGGCAGATATCTATGTGAAAGTAAAGTTTAAAACGGTGAAAACAGAGGTGAACAAGAGATGAGGGTGGTGTTGTCCGTATTATATCTGCTCATCGGTATTCATACCGCAAGCTATGGTGTGACCCAATTTCGTGACAAACAAAAAAAAGGCGCTTTTGGCACCTTTTTGCTTCTTTTAATTACTTTCGGCGTGATTCTGTTGTCGTTCGGTATCGGGCATTCATAACCAGACCGATTCCGATAAAGACGGTGATTAAGGCAGTCCCTCCATAGCTGAAAAAGGGGAGAGGGATTCCCGTGACGGGCATCAGTCCCATGCACATCCCCATATTTTCAAAGGCGTGAAACAGCAGCATTGCACCAATTCCCGTACAAACAATGGTACCGAAAGAGGTTTTAGAGGCGTTGGCGGTGAAAAAGACCCGAAGAATGATGGCAAATAACAATCCCATAATGAGCATACAACCCCAAAACCCCAATTCTTCACCCAACACGGCAAACAAAAAATCGGTATGCTTGGCAGGGAGTGCGTCGCTTTGGGTGAGCACTCCTTGTAAATAACCGTGTCCGTAAATGCCGCCGCCGGAAATGGCGGCTTTTGATTGTATTACCTGATAGCCGTACCCTTGAGGGTCCCGCTCGGGATTAAAAAAGGTAAGAATCCGTTCCTTTTGATAGGGCTTCAGCTTGAGCCAAAGAAAGGGAAGTGCGCCTAAGGTTACCAAGCCCCCTGCAATGAGCCAACTGTAATGAAGGCCTGCGGCATACATCATAGCAATGGTAATAAACAAAAAGACAAGAGCGGTTCCTGCGTCAGGCTGTGCTAAAATCAATCCGATAAGCACCCCTGCATGAGCTAACAGAATCAGGATGACGGAAAAGCGGTTAATCTTTTCTTTTACCGTATCCACATGGGCGGCAAAGGAAATGATAAAGCCAATTTTCACAAGCTCGCCCGGCTGAAAACGAACAGGTCCCAAAACAAGCCAGCTTTGTCCTCCTGTTTCCTCCCGACCGATGCCCATAGTAAGGGTCAGCCCCAACAATACCAGATTCATGAGAAAAAATACCCACCAAAACCGATGATAAAATCGGTTGGGGATGCAAAGCACCAGATACATACACCCTGCCCCTATGACCATTGCCACCGTCTGACGAATCGCTGAAGGAAACCCAACGGCACTGAAAATCATGGCAATTCCCAAAGTGGTGACTGCCATGCAAAGTGTAAACAACAGATAATCAAAGGGGGTTTTTGCAGTTTCCTTTTTTCTCATAATCAGCCTTCTTTTGTAGTAAAGATAGATTCTGATTCTATCATATCATAATTTTTGAAAAATTTCAACATTCAATCTTTCTTTTTTGCAGATTATCTGATATAATAGAAGAAAGAACAGAATTTGGAGAAGGACTATGAAACAAAAAACATTATCCATTTTAGAATTTGATAAAATAACAAAACGGCTCTCCGGATTTGCAGTAAGCGAAGCGGCAGGAAAAAAGGCAATGGAATTAAAGCCTGAAACGAATTTGCAAACTGTGGCAGCATTACAACGGGAAACCACAGATGCAGTGGGGCGGTGTTTGAAATGCACCAACCCTGCTTTTGATAAGCTTGCTGATGTAAGCGGAGCGCTCCATAGAGCAGAGATTGGTTCTGTGCTTCGTATCGGGGACTTGCTTTCTGTCGGTCGTATTTTGCAGTCGGCTCGTACTGTTTCTTCCACCCAAGGGGAGCAGTCAGATTCTTTAAATGGATATTTTATGGCTTTGACAGCCGATAAGCAGTTTGAAGAACGGATTTTCGGCAGCTTTTTAGGGGAAGATGAGGTGGCGGACAGTGCAAGTCCGTCTTTAAACGGAATTCGCCGTCAGATGAAGCTCGCATCAGAACGGGTCAAGGGAATGTTAAACGATATGATTCGTTCTCCGAAATATCAAAAGATTTTGCAGGACCCTATTGTGACCATGAGAGCGGGCCGTCATGTGATTCCCGTCCGTGCGGAATATCGGGGGGATGTGCCGGGAATGATTCACGATACCTCATCTTCCGGTGCCACTCTGTTTATCGAGCCTATGGCGGTGGTAAATGAGAATAATAAAATCCGTGAATTTGAGCTGAAGGAAAAGGAAGAAATAGAACGAATCTTAGCTGAATTCACCGCAGAGGTGGCATTGAGAAGTGAAACCATAAAGCAGAATTATACCCTGCTGATTCAGTTGGATTTTATTTTTGCAAAGGCAAGAATGAGCCTTGCCATGGACGGGATTTCTCCTGAGTTGAGTCTTTCGGGTGAAACAGAGCTGAAAAAGGCTCGGCATCCCTTACTGGACCAAAGGGCCGTTGTCCCTGTGGATATTTCTCTGGGAGAGGGCGTGCTGATTATTACAGGCCCCAACACAGGGGGGAAAACGGTGGTGTTAAAAACCATTGGTCTTTTGACCCTTATGGCTCAGGCGGGACTTCATATTCCTGCGGCAGAGCAAAGCCGTGTGCGGATTTGCAAGAAAATTTTTGCAGACATTGGAGATGAGCAGAGCATTGAGCAAAGCTTGAGTACCTTTTCGGCTCACATGAAAAATATTGTAGCTATCACCAATGAGGCAGACGGTGATTCTCTGGTATTGTTTGACGAACTGGGGGCAGGAACCGACCCCACGGAAGGAGCGGCACTTGCCATTTCCATTATCGAAACCGTTCGTTCCTTCGGAGCAAGGGTGGCGGCTACCACTCATTACAGTGAATTAAAGGTATATGCCATGACCACAAAGGGGGTACAAAATGCCTCCTGTGAATTTGATGTGGAAACCCTGCAGCCTACCTATCGGCTGATTATGGGAGTGGCGGGAAAGAGTAACGCCTTTGCCATTTCGGGAAAGCTTGGCTTAAGTGAAAAAATCGTAGAGGCGGCAAAGAAGCGGCTTAGCGAGGAAACGGTCAAATTTGAAGATGTGCTGACCCAAGTGGAGGAAAGCCGTAAATTAGCGGAAAAAGAGGCGGAGGAGGCGGCAAGGCTTCGCCATGAAATCAGCCTGATTCGGAACACCGTGTCCAAAGAACAGGAGACTGCCGCCCAAAAAGCGGATAAAGTATTGGAAAA
>JAZURC010000043.1:0-23066 GCA_045606005.1 Clostridia bacterium | reverse complement strand
CATGGCTACGATCCGACTTTAGAAGTTCCCACCCGTACATGAGTGGCTCCTTCTTCAATGGCGGCTGCATAATCACCGCTCATCCCCATGGACAAAATATCCATACTTATATTATCATACTTTTTTTGTTCAATGTCAAGAGCCAAATGTTTCAATTTTGAAAAATAAGGCTTGTTTTCCTCCGGATTGGTTACAGGAGGGGGAACTGTCATCAATCCGCAAAGCTGAATTCTTTTTTTGCCGGCAGCCATTTCCGCAAACCGTTCCACCTCATCAGGGGAAATTCCAAATTTACTGGATTCTCCAGAAACATTGACCTGCAATAAAATTTGAACGGTACGGTTCTGCATTTCTGCTTCCTTTTCCAATGTTTCCAGTAAATGAACACTGTCAACCGAGTGAATCAAATCTGCATACGGTAATACCTGCCTGATTTTATTGGTCTGCAAATGACCAATCAGATGCCAGGAAATTTCTCTGTCAATTTCCTGCCGTTTCCGACATAATTCCTGCACACGATTTTCGCCCACCACTGTAATTCCACAATCCAATGCTTGTAAAATAGTGGGTACCTCCACCGTTTTTGTCACAGCAATTAAGGTAATTTCTTCAGGTTTTCTGCCGCTTTTTTGTGCTGCGGTTTTGATAGTATGCTTTACCTGCTCAATCCGCTCTCGAATCTCATTCATTTGTGTCATCGCAGCAATTCCCCTTCTTTGATGTTACTTGTTTTTTCGTTAATAATTTCATCATACAGTTTTACCTGATTGGATGGCGTCTGCTCAGAGCTGATAATGACCGTTTCGTCCGTTCCAAATAAAATATCCACCGGACAAAACACAGCAACACCGCCCTTGACCACATAAACACCTGATACATCGTCCTTCACCCGAACCGCAGAACGGGAAAAACAACTGCCCTCATACCGCCGTTTGATCAATTCAACTTTCAGCTTTCTGTTGTTCAGTGTTGCTTTTACATCGGTCATACAACTGACCGATACGCAGACCTCTCCATTTTGTTCCTGAGAAACCGTTGCGATTTCTGCCGGAATTCTTTCGTTAGGATCACCACTGAACCTCAAGTAAACGGTATCCCCAACTTTCAAAGTATCTAACTGCTGCATGGTCAGATTAAACACAAAATACCACTTATAATTATTGACTATCTTCGCCACAGGTTGAGCGGAAAATTCATCTTCAGGATGGGGAATTTCTGTTTCCAACAAGGTGTCCACATCCTTCGGTGTCAGACTTCTCAGATTAGAAGTGCCGATCCGAGTTTCAAATCCGTCTGTCAGATAAGTAAAGATGCCTGCCTGCCGAGCATACACTTTTTCGCTGTGCAAGCCTGTTTCCAACTCTCTTTTCTCAGAATAAAGCTGATAAAGCTCGCCGGCCTCTTCCGTTTGCTTTCCTTCCAGAATCAATCTTTTGCTGTGAAGCTGAGTTATTTCACTTTGAATCTGGGAAATTTTCTTGCCGTCACAATCAATGGAAGCGTCTATCATTTCCTCTGCCAAAGCGGAAATACGGGTGTTGATTTTTTCAGGGTCATTCATCCCGTTTTCAAACATTTCTTCTTTTGCTTCCAACTGACTAATTTCCTGATTTATCTGTTTCAGACGGGCAGTTGTTTCAGAGGTAATTTCTCCAAAATATACCGTTCCCAACTGTTCGCCTGTGTTCACACGGGTTCCGTCACTATGAGGGCTTTCAAATATTCCGCCCTCTGCCGATGTATAAACCCATTCCTCTCGAACCACAATTCCTTCCACCTGTACCGAATTTTCCAGAACACCGCGTCGAACCAGTTCAGTACTGGTGGGACTGCTGGTGACGGAAACAATGGTAAAGGCTGCAATATATACCACTGCCAATATGATAACTGCAACTGTAACAGTCTTTTTCATATCTTATTTTTCAGCATCCTCTCCTGTCATAATGTTGACGGGCTTTGCGGGAATAATCGTAGAAATGGCATGCTTATACACAAGCTGCTGTTTTCCCTCCACGTCCAAAATGACAATATAATTATCAAATCCTCTTACGGCTCCCTTAAACTGAAAACCGTTTGTCAGATAAATAGTAACGAATACATGTTCCTTTCTGCATTGATTCAAAAACACATCCTGCAGATTTAATCCTTGTTTTGTCACATTACATTCCTCCTATATTTTTGTCAATTCATGAAACTCTTGCAATGCTTCTATTTTATCCGCTACCTCTGTCGCAGTATGGTCGGTAGCATCAACCCATATTATTCTCGGATCGGCTCTAAAAAAAGTCATCTGCCGCTTTGCATATCTTCGGCTCGCCTGACGAATTTCATCTGCCGCTTCGGACAGGGTCATAGTTCCTTTGAAATACTGCTCCATTTCTTTATAGCCAATGCTTTGAAAAGAAGTACCTTTCATTGTTTCAAGCAAGGAGGCAACCTCCTGCTCCAATCCTTGCTCAAGCATCTTGTCCACCCGACGATTGATTCGTTCATACAGCTTTTCCCGATCATACATTAGCCCTATCCGTAAGGTGGTATAGGGAGAAGGACGGGAAACCGCCTTTTTCTGATGCTCGGTCATGGTAATACCCGTCACATGAAACACCTCTAACGCACGGATGATTCTTTTTTCATCGTTGGGATGAATCCGCTGAGCAGATTCGGGGTCAACAATATTTAATTCGCTGTGAAGAACTTGACTTCCTTCTTTTTCAGCTCTTTTTTGTAAACTTTCTCGAAATTTTTCATCTGACTGACCTTCGGAAAAATCCATATGGTCAGTTACAGCCTTGAGATACAACCCCGTTCCTCCGGCTAAAATCGGCAGTTTCCCTCTGTCTGCAATATCTCCAATCGCACTTACGGCAAGTTTGGCATAGTCTGCTACAGAAAAATTTTCATTGGGTTCTGCCACATCCAGAAGATGATGAGGAATCCCTCTCATTTCCTCCCGAGTGGGTTTTGCGGTTCCGATGTCCATATAACGATAAATCTGCATGGAGTCGGCAGAAACTACCTCTCCCCCATGTCTTACCGCTAATTCAACTGCAACCGCCGTTTTTCCCGATGCGGTGGGTCCTGCTATCATCAGCAATGGCTGTTTCATTGGCTACACAATCCTTTTAAACTGCTTTTCAATCATGGTTTTGGTCATGGTAATCACAATGGGTCTTCCGTGGGGACAGGTAGAAGGCAACGCTAAAACATCCTTCACCATCTGTTCCATTTCTCTGGGATGAAGATTGTGATTTGCCTTTAGTGCTTTATGACAGGCAATAGAATATAACAATTCACTTTCTGTTGTTCCCCTGTCTCCTGAATTTTTCAAAGCACGGTAGGTTTCCCAAAAGAGGCTTTCTGCATCCTGCCCCTCCTGACTGACGGGAGCACCAATCAATCGGTAAGCATGGTCACCAAATTCTTCCAGTTCAAAGCCTACGGAAGAAAGAAGTGATAATTGCTCTTGCACTGCTGTAAAATCTGATGGTGTCATATCCAACACCACAGGCATCAGCAATGTCTGTGTCAATGAATGATCTGATTCTCTTTGTCGTAATAATTCTTCAAACAAAAACCGTTCATGTGCGGCGTGCTGATCAATCAGCAGCATTTCATCGCCCCGTTCCGCCACAATGTAGGATTTGAATAATTGCCCCACAATACGGATTTCGTTGTTATGATCTATGATTTCTTCACTCGAATTTACTCTTTCTTCTTTCTTTGATTCCGATTCTGTCTTAATGGTTACAATCGGTTGCCGTAAGACAGGTTGCTCCAATGTAAGATTTTCGGGCGGAATCGGTTCCGAAACTTCCCTTTTTACAGACTCTGTCCATTTTGGAACAAAGCTGGGTTTCTTCTCTAAAGAAGGCGAAGTCAGCCGTTCAGTCACAACCGATTTTTCAAGGTTTTCTTTTTGTACGGGTAATTGAATTTCCGGTTGATAAGTTGCACCGAACAATGCGTTTTTCACAGCCCAGTAAATGGCACTCATCACCGCTTTTTCATTGGAAAACTTTACTTCAAGCTTCGCAGGGTGAACATTCACATCCGTCAAAGACCGTTCCAATGTAACCATCACCACCCCAAAGGGGTATTTCCCTTTCATGATACCGTCCTGATAGGCTTGCTCCATTGTTGCCGTCATTCCACGGCTCTTCACCAGACGGCCGTTGACAAAAAAGGTCTGATAGCTTCTAGTCGAACGGGCAATGGCAGGGGTTCCGCAAAAACCGGTGACTGTTACACCGTCTGCCGTATATTGAAGCTCTGCCAACTGGTCTGCATATTCTTTTCCGTAAATGGCATAAATACAATTTTTCAAATTCCCATCACCGGGGGTATGCAGCTTTTCCTTTCCGTCAGAAATCAAGCGAAAAGACACTTCAGGATTTCCCAAAGCAAGATGAATGACTACATCCTGTACTGCCGCCGCCTCTGCTGCGTCTTTTTTCAAAAATTTCATTCTGGCGGGCTGATTAAAAAACAAATCACGCACCGTAAAGGTTGTCCCGTCAGGGCAGCCCGCTTCGTGAGAATCCTCCACATTTCCCGCTTTCATGCTAAGGTACATCCCAAACTGCTGTTCCTTCGGTTTGGTAAACACTTCTACATGGGATACCGCCGCAATACTTGCCAATGCTTCTCCCCGAAAACCCAGTGTGCCGATTGCAAATAAATCCTCGGCATGTTCAATTTTGCTTGTCGCATGACGCAAAAATGCCGTGGGCAAATCTTCGGCAGAAATTCCGCTTCCGTCATCAGAAATTCTCAAAAAGCTGATTCCGCCGTTTTTGATCTCAACCGTAATTTTTCCGGCTCCTGCATCAATGGCATTTTCCGCCAATTCCTTTACAACGGATGCAGGACGCTCTACCACCTCTCCTGCCGCAATCATATCCGCAACCAAAGAATCCAATACTTTAATCTGAGCCATTTCCTGCACCTCCCTTTTTAACCTTGCAGTTTTTGCTGCATTTGATATAAACAATTCATTGCCTCAATGGGTGACATGGTGGAAACATCTATGGTTTTCAACTGTTCCAGCACCTCTGCGCCTCCCAAATCCCCAAGTCCCATTTGACCTTCCGATTCCTCTTTCACCTTCGGTAAGGACTTGCTTTCCGGTTTCCCTTCTTCCAACGAAGCAAGAATTTTCTTCGCCCGTTTTAACACATTGGAAGGAACACCCGCAAGCTTTGCTACTTCAATTCCAAAGCTGTCATCCGCACCGCCTCGAATAATTTTTCGCAAAAACACCACATCGTCTCCCCGTTTTTTTACTGCGATACAGTAATTTTTCACACCGGGCAGATCCTGTTCCAGTTCCGTCAGCTCATGATAATGGGTGGCAAACAAGGTTTTCGCCCCTAATAATTTTGGGTCCACCACATGTTCAATGACAGCCCACGCAATGGAAAGCCCGTCAAAGGTACTGGTTCCTCTGCCGATTTCATCCAGAATCAACAAGCTTTTTGGAGTGGCATTCTTTAAAATATACGCCACCTCGCTCATTTCCACCATAAAGGTACTGCGTCCGGAAGAAATATCGTCCGACGCACCCACACGGGTGAAAATCTTATCCACCACACCGATTTGTGCCGATGAGGCAGGAACAAAAGAGCCAATCTGAGCCATCAGGGTAATTAACGCCACCTGACGCATATAAGTGGATTTCCCCGCCATATTGGGGCCTGTAATCATAGCAAGACGGTTTTCATTCCTGTCAAGCAATGTATCATT
The DNA here is from genome assembly GCA_045606005.1 of Clostridia bacterium. Lineage (GTDB taxonomy): Bacteria > Bacillota > Clostridia > HGM11514 > HGM11514 > SIG438. The sequence continues at coordinate 17,324 of JAZURC010000043.1, read as the reverse complement.
AGGAACAAACAAATCCGTTCTTTGCATTTGCTCTACCACAGGGTGACGTCCGTCACGTATCACAATTTTGTCGGATAGATTGATTTCCGGCATGCAGTAATTATGTTCTGCCGCCACAGAAGCTAAAGAACAAAGGCAATCTGTAACTGCCACAGCCTGAATGGTTCTTTGAATCCTTGGCAAATTGCTTTCAATGGTACCAAGCAGTTGTTCAAACAGCTCGTATTCCAAAGCCGCAATCCGTTCTCCTGCGCTTAATATGGTATCCTCCAGCTTTTTCAGTTCATCGGTAATATACCGTTCGCAGTTTGCCAGAGTTTGTTTTCTGATATAATGCTCGGGTACCTTATCCTGAAAAGACTTGGTGACCTCTATGTAATAGCCAAACACTTTATTATATCCTGTTTTTAAATTCTTGATTCCAGTCCGTTCCCGCTCCGTCTGTTCAAGCTCGTTAATCCACTGCTTGCCGTTTTTCATTGCCTGACGGTACTTGTCCACCTGTTCATGATATCCTTCTTTCATCATGCCCCCTTCTCTTACAGAAAAGGGAGGTTCATCAGCCACAGCACGTTCCAGCAGGAAATACAAATCCTCCAACGGGTCCAAATCCTGAAATTGCTCCGAAACCATAACACTTTTGCTATTTTCCAGCAATTTCTTAATTTCAGGATGCGCCTGTATGGAATTGCGAAAAGAAACCAAATCACGGGCATTTGCTGTTTTATAAGAAATTTTGCTCATGAGCCGTTCAATATCCAACATCCCTTTCAGCACCGTCATCAGTTCCTGTCGGCGGATGTTGTCCGAAAACAACTCCTCCACACCGTTTAACCGCTTGCGAATAGAAACACAGTTAATCAAAGGGCGTTCCAGCCACTTCCGAAGGAGTCTTGCCCCCATTGCGGTGCCCGTCCGGTCAAGGACAGAAAGCAAAGACCCCGCCTTGCTCTTTTCCCGCATAGTTTCGGTGATTTCAAGGTTTCGACGGGTATTTAAGTCCAGATCCATAAACTCCCCGTCCGTATAAGAATGAATCTCACGGATATGCTCCAATGACACCTTCTGAGTTTCCTGCAAGAAACCAAACATGGCACCGCAGGCACGAAGGGTATAATGTTGCTCCTCTAACCCGATGCTTGCAAAATCATGGGTATGAAACTGCTGTTCCAATGCGGATTTTGCCTGTTCTGAAGAAAAACACTCCGAATCCAGATACCCCACACGAAGCCCGAACCGTTCCTCTACAAAGGCAGAAAAGTGTTTTTCATCCGAACAGCCGGCATTGACCAGCAATTCGCTGGGATGATATCTGCCGATTTCGTTATAAATACGGAACAAATATCCGTCTCCTTCAAACCAGGTAGCAGAAATTTCACCGGTGGTAATATCCCCGAACACGATACCGCCGCCCTTTTCTTCACGGTAGATACAGCACAGATAATTGTTCTTTTTTTCATCCAGAACATTGGTATCAATCAGTGTCCCGGGACTGACCACACGAATAATTTCCCGTCTGACAATTCCTTTTGTGGCTTTGGGGTCCTCCACCTGCTCGCAGATGGCAACCTTATATCCCTTTGCAATCAAGCGGGCAATATAGGCATCTGCCGAATGAAAGGGCACACCGCACATAGGGGCACGGGTCTCCAGACCACAGTCCCGTCCGGTTAACGTAATTTCCAATTCCTTGGAGGCAATCTCGGCGTCACGGAAAAACATTTCATAAAAATCACCCAGACGGAAGAATAAAATTGCATCTTCATTTGCCTGTTTTACTTCCATATATTGTTTCATCATCGGTGAAAGCTCCGCCATTGCGCCTGCCTCCTTTTGTTTTTTTAATATTAGTGACAGCCTCCGCAGCTTTCGCAACTGCCGCTGCAGCCACCATTCCCCTGAGGAATCACATACTGGGCAATCAAAGTATTGATTTTCTTCATCAACGCATCAAATGCCTGTTGAGTATAAATATATTCCTTAATAGTAGGATTTTCATTCAGCTTCTGATATTCCGCTGTCAGCTTTTCCTTATATTCTTCCATTTCTTCTTTGGAAGGCTCACCCATTCTGACTTTCATGGAAAATTCGTTGGTCAGATCGTTGTAAGCCGCAAGCTGTGCTTGAGCGGTTTCATCTGCCAGTTGTGCCTCCTCTGCTTTTTTCATGTTGACATACTCATCACTTTCTGCAATCAGTTTTCCCAAAATCTGGGCTTGTTCCAAAATATCCATTTTATAAACTCCCTTCTCCAATCAGAGACCAGGTTTGTGCCTCTGTTACTGTTACATTGATATATTGTCCTGTGAGTTCCTCCGAACCCTTTAAATGAACCAATTTATTTCCTTCTGTCCGTCCGGCAAGCATCTCCTTCTCATGCTTTGCCTTTCCCTCAATCAGAAGCTCAAAGGTTTTTCCCACATAGCTTTCATTGATTTCTCTGGAAATACGGTTTTGCAATTCTAATAATTTCCCAAACCGTCTTGATTTATCCTCCTCTGTTGCCAAATCTTCCATGGTTGCAGCAGGTGTACCGTGCCGTTTGGAATAGATAAAAGTAAACAAACTATCAAACCGCACCTGTTCTACCAGGGAAAGAGTATCCTCAAACTCTTCCTCCGTTTCTCCGGGAAAACCAACAATCACATCACTGCTTAGCACCACATCGGGAAGATAAGAACGAGCCATCTCAATCAGCCCCAGATAATGCTCGCGGGTGTACTTTCGATTCATCACCTTCAGCACACGGTTATTTCCTGACTGAAAGGGTAAATGAAGCTGATTACAGATGTTGGGAAATTCTGCCATGGCGCGGATTAGTTTTTCACTGATGTCCTTAGGATGAGAGGTCATAAACCGAATTCTGCGAAGATTGGGGGTTTGTGCCACCTCAGAAAGCAAATCAGCAAAATCGCAGCCTCCCGCATAGGAATTCACATTTTGACCCAACAGCATAATTTCGCTGATTCCTGTCGAAACCGTCTGTTTGACTTCGGCGAGCACATCCTGTCTGTCACGGCTCCGCTCCCGTCCCCGCACATAAGGCACAATGCAATAAGAACAAAAGTTATTACAGCCATACATAACCGAAACCCCTGCTTTCACAGGGTTGTCCCGCAGAATAGGTAAATCTTCTGCGATGGCGCCGTCTGAATTTTCCGTTTCAAACACCCGCTCCTCACCATAAGAACGGTACAATATTTCAGGAAAACGATACAGGGCGTGAGTGCCGAACACCATATCCACATGAGGATATTTTCTTCTAATCGTCTCCGCCACGGATTCTTGCTGAGTCATACAGCCGCACAAGGCAATTTTCAAAGAAGGCTTACGCCGTTTATGATGCTTTAGGGCACCCACTTTGCCATACACCTTGAGCTCCGCATTTTCCCGTACCGCACAGGTGTTAAACACAATCAAATCTGCCTGATTCAAATCATCGGTAAACAGAAAGCCCATTTCCTTCAGCATTCCGCAGATTCTTCTGGAATCATTCTCGTTTTGCTGGCATCCATAGGTCTGAACACACGCTATCCGACCGGTCAGGGGAAGGTCTGCCACCTGTTGCATATATTGTTTCTGACGGTCAATTTCCTGCTCTGAAATATGCTGACTTGGTGCATTTTTCTGTTCTGCCATACCCGATTTCCTTTCTTATCAGACGTTTCCTGAGCATAATATCCCAGTATCCTTTAATTATACCTTTTTCTTTGAATTATGTCAATGGTTTTTTGGAAGGAAAATCGAAAAAATAAAAAGAAAAAACGATTTTCGGATAACACTTGCTTTTTTTCAAAATTCCCGTTATAATAGAAATAGAAAGGATGAAAGGAATGAAACACTTATTAAGTCATGTCCGCCGCTGTGTGGAGGACTATGATATGATTCAGACCGGTGATCGGATTGCAGTAGGTATTTCGGGCGGAAAAGATTCCCTTTGCCTGCTCTATGCCTTAGCAAATCTGAAACGGTTTTATCCAAACAAATTTGAACTTGAGGCAATCACGCTGGATATGGGTTTTGAGGGGCTTGACTTTTCTGACATTCAAAGCTTGTGCGATACCTTAGAGGTTCCTTATACCGTGGTCAAAACTGATATTGCACCGGTTATTTTTGAAGCAAGAAAGGAATCCAATCCTTGTTCTCTTTGTGCCAAAATGCGTCGGGGAGCACTGCACGATGCGGCATTGTCGAAGGGTTGTAAAAAAGTGGCGTTAGGGCATCACTTTGACGATGCGGTGGAAACCTTTTTTCTCAGTTTGTTTTTTGAGGGAAGAATCAACTGTTTCTCTCCTGTAACCTTTCTTGACAGAAAGGGAATTACAACCATTCGTCCCATGCTTTATATGCAGGAACGGGAGGTTATGAAGTTAAAAGAAAAATACAGCTTTCCCGTGGTGCATAACCCATGCCCCGTAGACGGACACACAAAACGGCAGTATATCAAAGATACGCTCCGAAACTTAGAACGGGAAAATCCCGGATTACGGGATCGTTTTTTCGGAGCAATTCAGCGTTCTGAATTAGAAGGTTGGAAGAGAGTCAGAACAGAAAAAAGGAGGAGAAAGTATGAAAGTTAGGAAAGCAGTCATTCCCGCAGCAGGTCTGGGAACAAGATTTTTACCTGCTACAAAAGCACAACCCAAGGAAATGCTCCCTATTGTGGACAAACCCACCATTCAGTATATTATTGAAGAGGCGGTTGCGTCGGGAATTGAAGACATTATTATCGTAACAGGCAGAAGCAAGCGTGCCATTGAGGATCACTTTGACAAATCCTACGAACTGGAAGCAGAGCTTGCCAAAGGGCAAAAAGAGGAATTACTTGCTCTGGTTCAGGATATTTCCAAACTGGCAAACATTTACTATATCCGTCAGAAGGAACCTCTGGGATTGGGACATGCCATTCACTGTACCAAAACCTTTGTGGGAAATGAACCCTTTGCAATTTTATTGGGGGATGATGTGGTGGATGCACCCGAAAAACCCTGTTTAAAGCAAATGATAGAGGTGTTTGACCAATATCAGACCTCTGTTCTGGGAGTACAAACCGTGCCCCGTCAGGACACCAGTAAATACGGTATCGTAGCAGGAAGCCAAATTTCAGAACGAATTTATAAAGTAGATACTTTAGTGGAAAAACCAAAAGCGGAAGAAGCGCCCTCCAATATTGCAATATTGGGTCGTTACATCATTACTCCCGAAATTTTTACCGAGCTGGAGCAAACCACTCCGGGTGCCGGCGGTGAAATTCAGCTGACAGATGCCTTGGTTCGACTGGCACAAAAACAATGCATTTATGCCTATGATTTTATCGGCAGACGGTATGATGTAGGAAACAAGGAAGGCTTCCTGGAGGCTACTGTAGAATTTGCATTAAAACGGGATGACTTGAGAGACGAATTTTTGGCTTATCTCAAAAATCTTTCTCTGTAAGGCAATACAATAAATAAAGCGGTAAGGAAAACAAAACAGTTTCCTTACCACTTTTTTCTTACCAGACAAATATCCGCTCTTCAGGGGGAACATACATTCCATCCCCCGGCTGAATATCAAATGCATCATAAAATTCCTGAAAATTCACCACAACACGGTTCACGCGAAGATTTTCTGCTGCGTGAACATCATTTTCGGACAAATAATTGGCATAAGATTGACGATTATACCGCTTCCAAATTTCCGCATAATGTTTGAAAAATAATGAATAGTTGGGAGAATCCAACCTCTTCATCATATCCAAAGCACATGCCATACCGCCTAAATCTGCAATGTTTTCCCTCGCCGTCAGTTCACCGTCACACTTTGCATAATTGCTGATTTCCCAACCGTCATAAAATGCTTCAACAGCAGCACATCGTTCTTCAAAACGATTCCAATCCTGCTCTGTCCACCAATTTTGATGCACTCCGTTTTTATCATATTCTGCTCCGGAAGAATCAAAGGCATGGGTAATTTCGTGGGCAATAAAGGTACCGATTCCGGCAAAATTTTCTTCCATCGAGGCATTTTCATCATAAAAAGGAGTTTGCAAAATGCCTGCCGGTATAGTGATAGAATTATGATTGGGTGCATAGCCGGCATTTGTTTCAAAGCAATGCATAGGCCATGTTGAGTGATCTACCGATTCCCCAATCATTTCCTGACTGACATAAACATAAAAGGATTGAACCAATATTGCATTGGAAAACAAATCGTCAGTAAAATTCACGCCTTCAAACATATCATAAAATTCTTCCGGATAAGCCACATTCACTCGCATATTCTCAAGTTTTTCAATGGCAAGTGACCGTGTCTGATCGCTTAACCAATCTGCCTTTTTCAGCCTGGTTTTTAAAATTTCTTTCATGTCATCAACAAGTTCTGTAACATTTTGTTTAATTTTGGGAGAACAGTATCGTTTGGCATACTCTTCTTCCATATATTCCGGAAGATAGGTTTGGACCAGTGCCAAAGCATCTCCTGCCGGGTCAAGGGGAATTTCTACCCCATACATTACCTTTGTAAATTTGATATAGGGCAGTTGAAGCTCAGCTGACAACAAAGAGGAACAATTTTGTAAAAGCCAAAACTTCATATAGCTTTTTAAAACCTCTACATTTTCTTCTTTAAAATATTCAATCGTTTTTAATACTCTACCTTCATCGGTGAGAATAAAATAGTCTGTCTTATTCCAAGGTTCAATGAATGCTTTGGGAGAAGCCTGGTCGAACAGGTCATACAGCTCCTCTGCCCGATAATGAACATAGTTTTTTTCAAATTCATCATACTCATCCATATCCAAAGAGGCAAGGGCAACCTGCCGCTCCATCTCGTACATCATGGATGCATGCCTATCTGCATTCTGTTTAGATTCTCCGCCTATCTGCAATGTATCCGAAACCAAATGTAAGTACGCCTCTTTTGCAATCCTGTCTTCCGATACAAAATATGCCTTTTCCAAAATACCCGACATACCGCTGATATACGGAACATAGGTGGTGCCGTTTTTGATATCAACATCCGAAAACATTCCTAAAATATTCGTATCTCCAATTGCTTCGTTCACAACAGCATGAGCCTGTAACAATTCCTGCAGATTTTCAGCTTCATCGTATCGTTTTAACAGGCCACGAATAGGTTCGATTCCACGCCGATTCCGCTTTGTCATATCCAAAGCAGCAGTATAAAAATTTTTGATCCGTTGCTCTTTGGAATCTTCAGCCCATCTCCCTCCTACCATATCCATAACAATACCTTCAAGCCGTTGTAAGGTTACTTGAGTTACCTCGCTAAAAGTTCCGACAGACATATCATCTGCAGATAAAGTAGTGGTATCCAGCCATTGTTTATTTTGGGTCGCATAAAAACTATCCTTCAGATTATTTCCTAAATATGCCCAGATTCTTCGAATCAAAAGCTCCATCTGTTCTTCTGTTACATTGTCATTGACGCCTAAACGGCCGTCAGGATATCCCGCAATAATTCCCGCTTTTGTTAAGTTAGATAAATCTGCAACTGCCCACAGGGGCAAATCTATAAACTCATTTCCAAAATGACCGATTGTCTGCTGATATTCCGAAGGTGCAGGAAGATTGGGAAATGCACGGCTGAGCATTGCCATTGCTTCCACACGAAGAACCGGCTCGTTTTCCCGTAAGTTTCCGTCGCCGTCGCCCTTCATAATGTCAGAGGCTTCAATTCCTTCGTAATATGTGTCTGCCGCTGTTAAAATCATTTCCAGCACTTTACCACGGGTAGCAAATTTCGATTCAGCACTAACCGCACAAAAGCTGCTGATAATGAAAACAAATGCCAGACAAAGCAACCCCAACCGCTTTTTCATCAAACTTCCTCCTTCAGCTGTCTTATCAAATATACTGTACCTTTTCTCCCTTGTTACAGGGGAGATTTTTCATTTTGATTATAGAATCAATGTACAATTTAGCTGCCAGACTTTTTAGCTAAATTTTGAACTTCGTTCAAAGCTAAATTATTCCGCTTTGCTCCATAGCTAAATTACTCCTTGAAGTAGCTAAATTAAATTCGCCATAAGTGTGCGAAGCACATTTAGCTGCCGTAGGCAATTTAACTGAACTTGTTCAATTTAGCTCGCGTTAGCGAATTTAGCTGAATAGATTTAACTTTGTTAAATCTATTCTACCATAATTACTCTTTCATGTCAATTTGTTTGGTTGGCTTTTCTATTTGAGGAATCAGATATGCCATTTCACCCCGGGTCAAATATGCTTCAGGACGGAAGGTGCCGTCAGGAAAGCCGGAAAGAATATTTTTTCCGGCAAGAGCTGTAATTTCTTCATAGGACCAATGCTCCGGCTTTACATCCGGAAAAGAGGACACCTCCCCTTCGTATTCGGCACCAATGACTCGATAAAGAAGGGCTGCAACCTCCTCTCTTGTCATCTCAGCATCCGGACGGAAGGTCCCATCCTCATACCCAAAAATCAAACCTGCTTTTGACATAGCGCCAATCTGCTTTTCTGCCCAATGTCCCCGTGTGTCAGAATAAGGACTTACTTCCGCCGAAAGATTTAATATTCTGGCACAAATTGCCGCTGCCTGAGCACGGGTCATCGCTTCTTCCGGTGCAAACGAAGTATGGCTGACTCCCACCATATACCCTTTTTCTGCAGAAAAAAGGATAGAATCTGCCGCAAAATGCCCTGCAATATCTTCAAAATACTTCCCGTTCAGCCACAAAGAAAAATAGTCCCACACATCTGTCGTTTCCTGGCCAAGTGCCCAGGAGCCTGCACCTTTCAGCTTATATTTATCCACCAATGCCAGCTTTTCCTTTAGGGAATTGCTGTTTTCAAACCAGATCACATACCGCCCCGATTTCATCGTCTGACCATTCACGACAAGGTTATCCGCCTCTGTCACAGTAAATTCCGCTTTTGGACTTCTGGCTCCTCTGTCATAGGTAACCTCAGCATTGTATCGAGCAATGACAGATTCTGCCCTTTGGCAGGAAATTCCCAGTCCCGATACTTCTCCGTCCTCTGACCACATTCGCCCGAAAAAAGGAAGACCCAACACAATTTTTTCAGCAGGAACAGATTGTAATGCATACTGAACCGAACGTTCTGCAAAGGAAAGGCTTGCCACCGGTCCTGCCTCTCCTCCCTGATAATGCTCGTCATACGCCATAATGAACAAATGATCTGCGATTTCTCCCAAGGCCTTGTAATCATACGAACCGTGCCAGCCATGAGTCCACCCTTCCGGATTTGCTGCCACAGCAACGGATACCTCTCTATCGGCAGGTAATTTTTCCCGTAGCAATCGAACCAAATCTGTATAGGCAGCCCTATATTTTTCCGAAACATTTTCAATGTCCACATTGATACCGTCCAGATGGTTTTCCATAATAATCTGATACAGTTGCTCTGCTAACGCCTCTCTGTTTTGTAGTACAGCAACCCCTGCTTCCCTGTCCCAATGATTGCTTAAAAAAGGAACCACCTTCATTCCCTGCTGATGTACACTTTCTATAAAATCATCAGAAATGCTCACTTTCTCGAGTTGTCCGCTCCTGTCCAAATTAAAATAAGAGGGAGAAATGACGCCCAAAGAGCCTTGGGTAACAGAAATATACTCAAGTTGTTGGCCATATGTTCCAAAAAACACATAGCTCATAGCATAGCGTTCCGTTTTTGACAATACCTGAGATAAGGGGATGGATACTGTCACTGCTCCCACCAAAACTATATTTCTGATTTTACGAAATCCGGGGCTTTTTGTTAAAAACTCCAGTGCCGTTTCTGTTGATATGTTATAATCGGATAAATAAAATACAATATCATAAGAACGGTCAGGATTTTCTATTATTTCCGTACGAAACATAAAAAACACCTCATCCCTTTTTTCGTTAGGATGAGGCGTTATTTGAAATTTTATACCTTTCAATGACAAAGGCTGTAAGACGGAAGCTTGATTTCCGTCCGTAAAGCCATGTGGAAGAAACTAAAAATGTATAAGGCTGTTCTGAGGGATACAAAAAAACGGTCATTTTCCCCGTATATTTAAACAGTTAAAAGGGAAATCGGAAAGTGAATACAGAAAATTCTAATAGTAAAAAAACCTTTTTTAAGCTTTCTAAAAAAATCTCCCCAAATTGGGGAGTCATTTTAATCCATTTTCCGCATTGTCTTTCCCTAATTTTGTAATTGAAGCAATTCCTGATAATCAAAATCGGGATGAAAGGTCAGATTAAGACCGGATGCCAATATTTTTGCAACAGCCGTAACTGCAAAATCAGCATCCTTCGGTGCCACAATCAGATTTTCCTTGTGCAGCACCTCTCTTAACGCATCATAAGGATTTTCCAATAAAACGGATAATTTTTTTAAATCCTCTCTTTTCTGGGACTGATTGCAAAGTGCCTGCAACAACAATTCTACCGCATCACCGGCAATGGTTGCCGCATCTACAACTGTGGGAACACCAATTCCGATAACGGGCACACCGATGCTTTCTTTGGTCAATGCAAAGCGGTGATTTCCTACCCCTGCTCCCGGACTGATTCCCGTATCGCAAAGCTGGATGGTCGTGTTCACACGGCTCATTTTCCTCGATGCAAGAGCATCAATAGCAATGACGCAATCGGGCTTCAAGGAATCTGAAATACCCTTTATAATTTCTCCTGTTTCAATCCCCGTCAATCCCAGCACACCGGGTGAAATCGCACAAACCTCTTTCGCTTCCGTTCTTTCAGGAAGAAACTCTTTTAAATGGCGTGTGACAAATAACTTTGATGCGGTTTTCGGCCCTAATGCATCGGGAGTAATATTCCAATTTCCCAATCCTGCCACAAACACACATTTGCAATTTTCGGGCAACAATCGTTCCAACTCCCGAGATAAAATTTTACTGATTCGTTCCGCGTCATCGGGATTGCCTGATGTCAATTCCCTACATTCCAAGGTAACATAATTGCCCACAGGCTTTCCAAGGAGTTGCTCCCCCTTGCTGTTTATAATCTGCACACGGGTCACCAGCACGCCGTCCCGTTCCTCCGTTCTCGTCTGAACACCTGCAGGTTCTCTGTTCTTATTTTGTTCACAGTAAAATTCTCTGGCCTCCATTGCCAGATCGGTTCTGATTTGTCTCATCCTCATCACCTCAAGGATAGTATAAATCAAAACAGAAAAAATATCCCTATCTTACAGCAAGCCTTCATTCTTCATATTCTGGACCGATTTCATTAAGCCAATTTTTGCTGATTCGTAAGTCATACCGCCCTGTATATACGCTACATATGGCTCTTTGATAGGAGCATCCGCACTTAATTCACTGGTAGCACCCTGTACAAAGGTTCCTGCCGCCATAATCACCTGATGCTGATATCCGGGCATATCCCAAGGTTGCGGAGAGGCAAAGGAGTCAACGGGAGACCCTTTTTGGATTCCCTGACAAAAGCTGATGAGCTTCTTTTCATCTTCAAATCGAATTGCCTGAATGGTGCAATATCGCTCATCCGCAGCAGCCGGATGAACTCTGAAACCCAGTTCTTCAAATACCCCACCACACAATGCCGCCGCCTTCAGATTTTGTGCAACGGTATGGGGTGCTAAAAACAAGCCTTGATATAGATTTCTGTTGTTTCCCAAAGTTGCTCCCTCATGTCTGCCAATTCCCGGTGCCGTCAACCGAAAGGACGCCAACTCAACCAATTCCTTTTTCCCCGCAACATAGGCTCCGCTTGGTGCCAGTCCGCCTCCCGGATTTTTAATGAGGGAGCCTGCAATCAAATCAGCTCCCACTGATAAGGGTTCTTCTTCTTCAACAAATTCACCGTAGCAATTATCCACCGCACAAATACAATCAGGATACCGTTCCTTAATCGCCTTACAAAGCTGCCCGATTTCTTGATTACTCAGGGAATCACGCCAACCGTAGCCCTTTGATTTTTGAACCCAGACCACCTTTACTTTTTCGTCCATTAAATTCAGAACGCCGTCAATATCCAATTTCCCTTCCTTGGTCAAATCTGTCTGACGGTATTCTACCCCAAATTCCTTTAATGAGCCTCTGCCGTCACCGCTGATTCCGATGACTTCCTCCAAGGTATCATACGGCTTTCCCGCAGCTGACAGCAAAACATCTCCGGGACGAAGAAGTCCGTACAGACAGAGTGCTAAAGCGTGGGTTCCCGACACAATACTGTGACGCACCAAGGCATCCTCACCGCCCATCACCTGTGCAAAAATTTCATCGAGAGTTTCCCTTCCCAAGTCGTCATAACCGTAACCGGTTGAAGACCCAAAATGAGCATCACTCACCTGATGATCCCAAAAGGCCTTTAACACTTTTGCCGTATTTTTTTCCGCCCTTTTATCAATTTGCGAAAATTTTGATTGCAGTTTTTCTTCCGCCCGTTGAAATAACTCTGTCACTTCCTGTGAAATTCCTAAATTTATGTATTCCATTGATTCTCACCTTTCTATGGAAAGCGAGGGTGCAACCTTGTTGCACCGTCGTCCTTATTTTGCACGATATTCATCCAGCATTTCCACCACATCTGAGGTGTAGTACACCGTCATACGGGAGAAAAAGGAATAATTCCAAATGCTGCTGTAATCCATCTGATAAGAAACGAGCAACTGAACATCAGCACCCGCCTGTTTCAGCGTTTCAAAGGTTAAACTGTTAAATTCACCGCCGACGTAAGCAACCATATTATATTTTCTCGGACCCAATTCACGCTCAATCTCATCCATCGAGGAACTATATTCCTCTTTCAGCTGATCAAGACTGATAGAGGTAAAATCATGGTGGGTGTAGCCGTGACTATAGACGGTAACCAATCCCGATTTTTCCATCTCTCTTGCCTGAGCCCATGAAAAATGAGGAATCCCGTGGTCAGATGAAGCGCCAACCAGATCATTATTTAAGAAAATATCTGCTTTCATCCCATATTTTTGCAATATGGGAAAAGCAAGGGTATAATTGCTTTCATAACCATCATCAAAGGTAATGACTACGCTCTTTTCCGGCAATGCAATTCCCCGCAGTAAACAGTCATACATTTCTGCCAAAGAAATGGGCTGATATCCTGCTTCTAAAATCCGTTTCATATCACTGTCAAATTTTTTGACAGATGTTGTCGTCTCAAAATCTGCAGGGATATGATCCGTCAGATGATGATACAGTAAAATCGGGCATTTCTGAGGCGCATTGGATTCATTGATTGCCCTGTAATCCGCACCTGTAAGGAACAGAATTCCCAAAAGCAAACAAAAAACAATGCTGATTCTTTTTTTGAGCATAGTGCACCTCCGCTCGCGTTTGAAAGAGACCTCACGATTATTATGTCCCTGATACAAAATCATATAACAGGGAATATTTCTCTTTTTTATTATAGCACATGATTCGACAAAAATCAAGTTTTTTATCAAAGGTGTATCCCTTTCATGCTCCTACTTGAATTTTTTTACTTACAAAGAATACAGGCTTATTTTCCGTCCTGTCAGACCGCAAAAAAATGTTCATTTTTTGATAAAAAAGAAACTGTCGGGAAAACATCAAATTCACCTGACAGTTTCATGTTTTTTAAAAAATAAATTTTTGCGGTATCTATGTACGGTCTGTGATTCACTTTAGTAAAACATACACTCTATTTTTCAGCGTCTGCTCAGCAGGACAGACCACATAAATCAATTTTCGATGACCGCTTTAATTAAGCTTCTGTCCTTTGATTCATAAGCTTGGATTGCATCGGGTAACTGTTCTAAAGTAAAGGTATGTGTCACCATATCGTGCAAATTGATTTTTCCGCTTGCAACCAAGGAGACAAGGGTATCCCACCCTGCACAGTATTCCAACACACCATGAAGTCTTAACTGTTTCATCATCATTTTCATAAAGGGGAAGGAAATTTGAGCCTTTTCATCCGGAATTCCGTAATACAGAACATCACCGCCGATTTTGCAAGCATCAAAGCAAAGAAGAATACTCTCCACACTGCCTGCTGCATCCATAACATAATCACAGCCCTGACCGTCTGTCAGCTCCATGACCCGTTCCAATACATTTTCATGTTGTGCATCAATCACATCATCTGCACCGAATCTCTTGGCAAATTCCAACCGTTGTTCCCCACGGACAGACATGATGACCTTTTTTGCTCCGCTTAATTTTGCAGCCTGCAAAAAGGAAAGACCTGCCGGTCCTCCTCCTTGCACAAGCACAGTGCTGCCGGGTGTAACACCGATTCTTAAAACCGCACCGAAAGGACAAGCTACGCTTTCCATAATGGCTGCATCACGGAAAGGAATTTCATCAGGCAGAGCCACCAGGCATTGGGCCGGCACACGAACAAACTCTGCATATCCTCCGTCATAAGGAGTGTACCCGATTTCCATTCTTCCCGAGCAAAGCTCCTTCCGACCTCTTTTACAAGCGGAACAACGGCCACAGGAAATAATAGTATCAATGACCACTCTGTCCCCTACCTTCCAGCCGGAAACACCTTCCCCGATTTCTTCTATTTCTCCTGCAATCTCATGACCCAAAACATGAGGAGGTGTTGCCAAAGCAACCTTTCCCGTAATCATATGAATGTCGGTTGCACAAACACCAACTGCTTTCACTCTTACCACCACATGGCCTTCATCCGCCTCAGGTTTTGGTTTTTCACAAATACTGACATGACCAATTGCATCCCAAACTGCTGCTTTCATATTGTTCCCTACCTTTATGTTTAAAATCCTCTTAACAGAGTGTTCAATTCGGCACGGATAGCAAGCCGCAGTGCACGAATTGCAGGTTCATCAACCACCTGACAATGTCCCATGGGGAAATCACGTTGTTCATAGACCAGCTTATATCCGCTGGGGAACATGACAGAATCTGCCATTCTAAGCAACCGCAAAGCTTTGCGGTTTAATTCCATCGCTTCCATAATCCGACCCTGATAAAACAACTCATATATTTTCGAGTTCACTTCCGGAAGAATCACGGAGAATGCAGTAACAGAACCCACACATCCCGCCAGCAATGCAGGAACAAGACAGTCATCCGTTCCGCTCAACAATGAAAAATCAGGACGATTCCGTTTGACCAAATCTGCTTCATGGGTAATTTGCTTCATATTAGCAGAAGAATCCTTCATTCCCACAATTCTTTTTTCCTGAAGAAGCTGTTCAAAGGAAGGCAATTCAATGGTATTGGTAAACATGGGGATTTTATAAAGAATCAGGTCGCAAATGTTCTGATTTGCCAAATATTTATAATACCGTACCACGTCCTCCTGTTTCATGGTAAAATAATAAGGAGGGCAAACCATAGCCGCATCATATCCAAGCCGTTCTGCGGCACGCATATAGCTGATTGTGGTTGCCGGATTGGGGTCAGATGCCCCTGCCAGCAATTTTTTCTTCCCCTTTAAGCGGTCAGCCACAAAGGCAAGCATTTCCATATTCTGTTCCGGAGAAAGACTGATAAATTCTCCGGTAGTTCCACAAGCGAAAAATCCTGTAATATCAGTTTTTGAAACAAAATCCAACTCTTGTTCAAAGGCGTTATAGTCAACCTGACCATCTTCGGTAAAGGGGGTCAGCAACACGCCAAATGCACCTTTTAACATATCGATTATCCTTTCACAATGTATTCTGACTCATCCAAGGACAAATCATCCAAACGCTCATATCCTTTTTCGGTAATCCGATAATTATTTTCTAACCGGATTCCAAATTTCTCGGGGTAATATACTGCGGGTTCTAACGTGACAATCATTCCCGTTTGTAATTCATCATCACATTCCGGTACAAAACGGGGCTCTGTTACGATTTCCTCTGTACCGATTCTATGACCGCCATGATGAGTAAAGCCGAAGGGAGAGTCCATTGCTTTTCGCATCAGTTCCCATATCTCATTTCCCTTTGTTCCGGGTTTTAACAGTTCTTCTCCGGCTGTCAATGCCCCTATGACTTGTGTGTAAGCCTTTTTTTGTTCTTCAGTAGGATTGCCGACAAAATAGACACGGGTCAAATCAGACCATTGATTGTCTTCATTCACCTGTAAATCCAGCAAAACCACATCTCCCGCTTGAATCACCCGTTCTGTGGGACCGCCTTCAATCTCGGCAGTCCGTTCTCCGGTAATCAAATCCCCCTGCCACTTGGGGCAGACAGAGGAAATCACATCAGCAAGCTCATATTCTGTCATTCCCGGGCGAAGATGTTGTTTTACTGCAAGGTGAATCTGTTTTTGAAGTTCAAAAGCAGTCATTATTTCACCTCGTAATGCTTCAGAACTTCTTCATCAATTTCAACACCCAGACCCGGCTTTTGAGGAATGTTTACAAATCCCTGATCGTCGATAGAGAAATGCTTCTTTACCAAATTCTTGGAAAGAACCGTTTCCTGACAGCAGTATTCCAGCCACAATGCGTTAGGTGTTGCTGCAATTACCTGTAAGGAAGCACTCATCAGAATACCTGTCTTAAAGGCATGAGGAATCACAGGAATCTTATGTAAATATGCCATATCAATAACCTTTTTCGCAATGGTAATACCACCACAACGGCTGATGTCAGGCTGAATAATATCAATACCGCAGCCTGCAATCAATTCGTTAAATTCAAACATGGTGCCAACCTGCTCACCTGCAGAAATTCTCATATCTACACTGTGAGTCAGTCTCTTATAGGCTTCTAAATCATCAGGGGTAAAGGGTTCTTCTACCCAATAAACATTTTCTTGTTCAAATTCTTTACAAAGACGGATGGCAGTTTTCACATCTCTCCATACCATTCCAATATCAATCATCAGCTGCGGGTCATCACCCATTGCCTTACGGCACATTTTAACAAGCTCAAGGTCTCTCTTGTCGCTCTGACCCAATGCACCCCAACCGAATTTAATACCGGTGTATCCTTGGGGCAAATAGGTATCTGCAATTCTCTTGATTTCATCCTCGTTATCGGGCATCAAAACAGAGCAGTATGCAGGAATCTTATCTCTGAACGCACCGCCCAGCAGTTTATGTACAGGAACACCCAGCTTTTTGCCCAGAATATCCCAAATTGCCATATCAATACCGCTCATGGCATGAATGGCAGCGCTTCGTCTTCCGTAATAATTGGCAAGATTGTACATCTTGTACCAGATTTTTTCTACATCAAACGGATCTTCGCCAACAACAATATCACGAAGTCCCATACATACCATATGAGAAGTACCTGCTTCAACAATAGCTTTTACAACATAAGGTGATGAGTCTACTTCACCAATACCGGTGATGCCTTCGTCAGTCATTACCTTGATTACAACGGTATCCTGACTTCCATCACCAATGAAACTGATTTCCGGCTGTTTTACAAT
>JAZURC010000042.1:0-5777 GCA_045606005.1 Clostridia bacterium | reverse complement strand
AGACCGCTTGGCCTCCGACTTCAATCGAGGTTTGCGTTTTTTATGCGTCGGCTTCGGTTGGCGCATTTTTTATTGAGAAAAGAAGGAATGATTGTGGTAAAATGTTTTTTAATAGGAAATGATAGGACTTGTTTTGATACTGACGCAACGATTCAAATTGAGTATCATATAGAAAAATTGATTCATCAACATCAATCGATTGCGTTTTATTACTCTCCTAACGGTTTTTTTGGTGTTTTTTGCAAATTGACCATTCCTCTGTAAGACGAGAAATTGAACCGGACTGGGAAACATATTTCTTTTATAGAACATGATATTTTACAACGATTCGCTCATAAGGAGTTGCAGCAAAAAATTATTTTGCTACAACTCCCTTTTTTTTAAAAAATTTTTCATTAACTGGTTGATGTATTGAAAAAAATATGGTATAATAATAGGATAAGATACCATCAATTCTCCTTCTGCAGAGAAAATGAAGTAATTTGCAGAAGAAGGGAAAGGAAATCGTATGTTTAAAGCAATGGTAGAAAAGGTAATCGGCACCTATTCCGAACGGGAAATCAAGCGGATTATCGGTACAGTTGATAAAATTGAAAGCTTAGAAGAAGAATACAAAGGGTTATCCGACGAAGAATTGAAGGCAAAAACCCCTTATTTAAAAGAAAGACTCCAAAAAGGAGAAACCTTAGAGGACATTTTGCCTGAAGCCTTTGCAACGGTGCGTGAGGCGGCATGGAGAGTGCTGGGAATGCGTCATTTCCGTGTTCAGCTGATGGGGGGTATCATCTTACATCAGGGAAGAATTGCGGAAATGAAAACCGGAGAAGGGAAAACTCTGGTGGCAACCCTGCCCTCCTACTTAAATGCGTTGACAGGCAAGGGTGTGCATATTGTAACGGTGAATGATTACCTTGCCAAGCGTGACAGCGAGTGGATGGGAAAAATTCATGAATTTTTAGGGTTGAAGGTGGGTCTGATTGTAAACGGACTGGACAAAAGCGAACGGCAAGCCGCGTATGCAGCAGACATTACCTACGGCACCAACAACGAATTCGGGTTTGACTATTTGAGAGATAACACCGTCATTTACAAGGAACGCATGGTGCAGAGAGGCCATTACTTTGCCATTGTGGACGAAGTGGACTCCATTTTGGTGGACGAGGCAAGAACCCCTTTGATTATTTCAGGTCAGGGAGATAAGTCCAGCGAGTTATATACTCAGGTGGATGCCTTTGTCCGAGGTCTGCAGAGAACCAAGGTTATTGAGCTTAACAACAAAGAATCTCAGGACGAAATGGAAGGGGATTATCTGGTAGACGAAAAGGCAAAAACTGCAACCCTCACCCCTGCCGGTACCAAAAAAGCGGAGCGGTATTTCGGTGTGGAAAACTTAACCGACCCTGAAAACATTTCTCTGTTGCATCACATTAACGTTGCCATTCGTGCCTACGGAATAATGCAACGGGACATTGACTATGTGGTAAAAGACGGGCAAGTGTTGATTGTTGACGAATTTACAGGCCGTATTATGAACGGCAGACGGTACAGCGAGGGTCTGCATCAGGCAATCGAAGCCAAGGAACATGTGAAAATCGAAAACGAAAACAAGACCCTGGCAACCATTACCTTCCAGAATTATTTTAGATTGTATGAAAAGCTGTCCGGTATGACAGGGACTGCCCAGACAGAAGAAACGGAATTTCAGCAGATTTACAAACTGGATGTTGTGGCAATCCCCACCAACAAGCCTGTGGCAAGAAAGGACTTATCCGACCTGATTTATAAAAACGAGGCAGGTAAATTTCAGGCAGTAATTCAGGATATTATCAAAACCCACCAAAAGGGTCAGCCTGTGCTGGTGGGTACCATTTCCATTGAAAAATCCGAGCTTTTGAGCCGTGAATTAAAGCGGGCGGGCATTAAGCATGAGGTGTTAAACGCAAAGCACCACGAAAGAGAAGCCCAGATTGTTGCCCAAGCCGGAAAACCCGGTGCGGTGACCATTGCCACCAACATGGCAGGAAGAGGAACCGACATTGTGCTGGGCGGTAACGCTGAATTTATGGCAAGAAGTGAATTAAAACGGTTAGGATTTTCGGAAAGCGCCATTATGGAGGCAGACGGAAACGGAGTGACAACAGACGAGGAAGTACTGGAGGCAAGAAAAACCTTCCGTGAGCTCACCGAAAAATACAAGGAAGAATTAAAACCGGAGCGAGATGCGGTGATAGAGGCAGGGGGTCTTTATATCATCGGCACCGAACGGCATGAAAGCCGACGGATTGACAATCAGTTAAGAGGTCGTTCCGGCCGTCAGGGTGACCCGGGTCAATCAAGATTTTATTTGTCCCTGGATGACGATTTGATGCGTCTGTTCGGCTCGGACAAAATGAAAACCATGGTGGATGCCATGGGATTAAAAGACGATGAGGCAATCGAAAACGGATTGCTCACCAAACAAATTGAATCTGCCCAGCGGAGAGTGGAAGGCAGAAACTTTGACATCCGTAAAAATGTGTTGAATTATGACGATGTATTAAATGTACAGCGTCAAAAGGTGTATTCCCAGCGTCAGCAGGTGTTGGACTGTGCGGACATTCACGATAATGTAAAACGGATGATGCGGGATGTGATTGCCGATTTTGTTCAGATGCACACCTCACAAAGCAACTACCCTGAAGAATGGGATTTAAAAGCCATCATTGAGCATTTTGAAACCCTCTTTTTAGAACCGGATCAGCTGACCTTTACAAAACAGGAAATTCAGGAGCTTACAAAGGATACCCTGATTAACACTTTGGTTGAGGAAGCCTATGAGGCGTATGACAAAAAGGAGCAGGAGGCAGGCCCCGAGGTTCTGCGTGAATTTGAACGGGTGATTTTACTGCAGATTGTAGATAAAAACTGGATTGAGCATATCGAAAACATGGAACAGCTCAAACAGGGCATTTTCCTTCGTGCCTTTGCCCAGCACGACCCCCTTGTGGAATACAAAATGGAAGGGTCGGATATGTTTGACGAAATGAATGACAACATCCGCCGTGAAATGGTGGAAATGGCATTCCGTGTACGAATCAAGCAAAACATTCAAAGAGAACAGGTTGCCTCCCCCATGGAAAGCTCTCACGGAGCAGGGGGAGCGGATAAGGGCAGCCGTACCGTTGTGAAGGCTCCCAAGGTAGGCAGAAATGACCCTTGTCCCTGTGGCTCAGGCAAAAAATACAAAAAATGCTGCGGAGCAGCCAATGAAGAATAAAACTATAAAATCATTCAACAAAAGGAGTTGATACTATGTTAGAGTTCGATGAATTCCGCTTGACTTTGGCGGGCATGGAACAAGATATCAATGATTTGAGGGATTCACTTTGACGTTGCAGGCTTAAAAAAGCAGATTGCTGCACTGGAAGAACAGACCGTTCAGCCCGGATTTTGGGATGACATGGAAAATTCCACAAAAATTCTGCAAAAAACCAAAGGGTTAAAGGATCGTGTTGCCGCTTTTGAAGAATTAGACAACAGCTGGCAGGATTTGACCGTTTTGGTGGAGATGGCAGACGAAGAAGAAGATTTATCCGTTCTGGATGAGGTAACAAGTGGGGTGGCTTCCCTGATTGAACGATTAGAGCAAATGAAACTGGACACCCTTCTTTCCGGTCCCTATGACAAAAACAATGCCATTTTGACCCTTCATGCAGGAGCCGGGGGAACAGAGGCTCAGGACTGGGCGGAAATGCTGTTCCGTATGTATGTCCGCTGGGCAGAACGCCGCGGATTTACTACAGAAACCTTAGATTTTCTTGCAGGGGATGAAGCGGGAATCAAGAGTGTCACCTTTATGATTTCAGGCTTAAATGCGTATGGCTATTCCAAGGCGGAAAAAGGGGTACACCGTCTGGTGCGTATCTCTCCTTTTGATGCTTCAGGGCGGCGGCATACCTCTTTTGCCTCTTTGGAAGTTATGCCCGAGCTTGACGATGATGTGAAAATCGACATTAATCAGGACGATTTAAAAGTAGATACTTACCGTTCCAGCGGTGCAGGGGGTCAGCATATTAACAAACCCGACTCCGCTATCCGCATCACCCATATCCCCACAGGAATTGTAGTGGCTTGTCAGAATGAGCGGTCACAGCACAAAAACCGTGACATTGCCATGAAAATGCTCATGGCAAAGCTCATGGAATTAAAAGAACAGGAAAACAAGGAAAAGATAGAGGATTTGAAGGGCGAACAAAAGGAAATTGCCTGGGGCAGTCAGATTCGCTCCTATGTGTTCCATCCCTACAATCTGGTCAAAGACCACCGTACAGGCTTTGAAATGGGCAACATCGGTGCTGTTATGGACGGGGATCTGGACGGCTTTGTGAATGCCTATCTGAAACAAAGTGTTAGTAAGGGAGAATCACCATGTTTGATAAATTAGCAGGTCTGGAAACAAGGTTTCTGGAGTTAAGTGAAAAAATCAATGACCCATTGGTCATTGCCGACCAAGCCCAATGGCAAAAATTGATGCGTGAGCACGCAGAGCTCAGCCCCATTGTAGAAGCCTATCGGAGCTACCGTCAGGCAAAACAGGAGGCAGAGGAAGCGGAAGACATTCTTCGGGAGGAATCGGACGGAGAATTAAAGCAAATGGCACAGCTCCAGTTGGAGGAAGCAAAGGAATCTATTGAAACCTTGTCAGAAGAACTGAAAATTCTGCTCCTTCCCAAAGACCCCAACGACAGTAAAAACGTTATTATTGAAATCCGCGGCGGTGCGGGAGGAGATGAGGCGGCTTTGTTTGCGGCAGAGCTGTTTCGGATGTATGCCCTTTATGCAGAAAGCAAGCGGTGGAAAAGCGAAGTTCTTTCCTCCAGCCCCACAGACATTGGCGGATACAAGGAGGTTTCCTTCAGCATAGAGGGAGCAGGTGCCTACAGTAAGCTGAAATTTGAAAGCGGCGTTCACCGTGTGCAAAGAATTCCCGCCACCGAATCTGGCGGACGGATTCATACCTCTACCGTAACGGTAGCGGTACTGCCTGAGGTGGAGGAAGTGGAAGTGGAAATCAATCCTAACGATTTGCGGATTGACGTGTTCCGTGCGGGAGGTCCGGGGGGGCAGTGCGTTAACACCACCGACTCGGCAGTGCGGATTACCCACCTTCCCACAGGAATCGTGGTGTCCTGTCAGGATGAAAAATCACAGCACAAAAATAAAGATAAAGCAATGAAAATTCTGCGTTCCCGTGTGTATGAAGAGGAACAATCCAAACAACACGCGGAAATCGCGGCAGAACGGAAAAGTCAGGTAGGAACAGGGGACAGAAGTGAGCGAATCAGAACCTACAACTTCCCTCAGGGTCGTGTAACCGACCATAGAATCGGCTTGACTTTGCACAAACTGGAAGCTGTATTAGGCGGTTCTCTGGACGAAATCATTGATGCCCTGATTACAGAGGACCAGAGCAGAAAGCTGGCATCCAATCAAGAATAAAAACAGAAAGGAAATGAAATTACATGCAAATCATTCGGGTCACTGATGAGTTTGAAAAACTGGAGCCTGCGGCTCAAATTCTCCGTCAAGGCGGATTGGTGGCGTTCCCTACCGAAACGGTGTATGGTCTGGGTGCCAATGCTCTTTTGGGGGATGCGGTAGCAAAAATATTTGAAGCCAAGGGCAGACCTTCGGATAATCCTTTGATTGTGCATATTGCAGACCTTTCTCAATTAGAGGATATTGTAAGTCATATCCCACAAAAAGCGAAATTGTTGATAGAACAGTTCTGGCCGGGT
>JAZURC010000041.1:0-2402 GCA_045606005.1 Clostridia bacterium | reverse complement strand
CGTCCCATTACCCTGTGGCCGTTTCCCACAGACACCTATGCAAAAGCGGCTGAACGGGGTGTTCCTTTCTTAAGCGTAGAAATGAGTATGGGTCAGATGGTGGAAGATGTTCGTCTGGCTGTGAACGGAAAAGCACCTGTTTACTTCTACGGAAGAACAGGCGGCATGATTCCTTCTCCTGCAGGTATAGCAGAAGAAGTTGTAAAAATTTTAGGAGGTGACAGATGATGGAAAAGGTTTTTGAAAGACCTCATGCATTGATTGATGTGAATTTGCATTACTGTCCCGGATGTACCCACGGGATTATTCATCGTCTGGTAGCAGAAACTATGGATGAACTGGGCATTGAAGGAAATACCATTGGTGTTGCATCCGTTGGATGTTCCGTATTTGCTTATAATTATTTTAACTGTGATATGCAGCAAGCGGCACACGGCCGTGCACCCGCTGTTGCAACAGGAATTAAAAGAACCCATCCTGATAAATGCGTATTTACCTATCAGGGGGACGGGGACCTGGCTGCAATCGGTACTGCAGAAACGGTTCATTCTGCTGCAAGAGGGGAAAATATTACCGTTATCTTTGTCAACAATGCAATTTACGGTATGACAGGCGGTCAGATGGCTCCTACCACTTTGGTAGGACAGGTTACCCAGACCTCTCCTTATGGAAGAAACGCGGCAACGCAAGGGTATCCTATCCGTATGAGCGAAATGCTTTCCACTCTGGAGGGTCCTGCCTTTATTGAACGTGTCAGCGTGGACACAGTAAAGAATATCAAAAATGCAAAGAAAGCAATTAAAAAAGCGTTCCAGTATCAGATGGAAGGCAAGGGCTTTACCTTTGTTGAAGTGCTTTCTACTTGCCCGACCAACTGGGGATTATCTCCTGTAGATGCCATAAAGTGGTTGCAGGACAATATGCAGGAACACTATCCTTTGGGCGTGTACCGTGATGTGGAAGGAGGAGAAGCAAAATGACACATGAACTGATTTTTGCCGGCTTTGGCGGACAGGGAATTCTGTTTGCAGGAAAGCTGCTTGCGTATGCGGCAATGATGAGCGAAAAAAACGTTTCCTGGCTTCCTTCCTACGGCCCCGAAATGCGCGGAGGTACAGCAAATTGTCACGTTATCGTGTCGGATGAGCCTGTCAGCTCTCCCATGATTACCGTTCCTACCATTTTGGCAGCAATGAACAAGCCTTCCTTTGAAAAGTTTGAACAATCTGTCAAACCGGGGGGTATCATTGTAAAGGACTCTACCTTGATTGATGCAAAGCCTTCCCGTACCGATATTTCTTATTTTGATATTCCCGCAACCAAAATTGCCATGGATTTAAATTCCGATAAGCTGGCAAATATGGTGATGACGGGTAAGATTATCAAGGAAAGCGGTATGCTGGATATGGACATTGTGTTAAAGGCATTGGAAAAGATTGTTCCTCCCAGCAAAAAAGCACTTGTTGAAACCAACACCAAGGTTTTGATGGCAGGGTACGAATTCTGATTAAACATTTCATAACAGGCATGGTGTGTAAAGCACCGTGCCTGTTTTTATAAATAAATTTTTCCTTGCTGCAAATAATATAGTAAAAAAACAGGAAGGAAAAATATGAAACAATCTGTATGGACAGAACAAGTAAAATTACCTGAATTTCCAAAATTAAAAGGAACAGTGAATGCGGATGTTCTGGTCATTGGGGGAGGAATGTGCGGAATTTTGTGTGCTTATTATCTCCAAAAAGCCGGAGTGGATTGCGTGGTTGCAGAAGGAAATCGGATTGCTTGCGGTATTACCAAAAACACCACCGCCAAAATCACCGCACAGCACGGGTTGATTTATTCAAAGCTGGTAGATGAATTTGGTTTGGAAACGGCTCAATTATATTTGGAAGTAAACAGCAGGGCAATAGAGGAATACGAGGTGTTATGCCGTCATATTCCATGTCATTTTGAAAAGGTGAGTGCATATGCCTATTCCTTGAAGGACAGAGCAAAAATTGAAAAAGAGGCAGAAACATTGCAACGGTTGGGTTTTTCGGCTTTGTTAAAAGAACCAGAGGAGCTGCCTTTTGAAACGAAAGGGGCAATTTGCTTTCCCAATCAGGCTCAATTTCATCCGTTACGGTTTATTTCCAAAATTGCAAAAAATCTTACCATATATGAAAACACATGGATTCGAGAGATTTCACCAACAGAAGCCATTTCTGATGATGGCAGAATCAAAGCAAAGAAAATCATCGTGGCAACACATTTCCCTTTTATCAACAAGCACGGCAGTTATTTTTTAAAGCTGTATCAGCACCGTTCCTATGTAACCGCCTTTGAAAATGCGCCAATGATTCACGGAATGTATGTTGACGAAGAAAAAACGGGAATGTCGTTTCGGAATTATGGAAACC
>JAZURC010000040.1:0-5696 GCA_045606005.1 Clostridia bacterium | reverse complement strand
ACAACCTTATCTTATGCTGAAAACAGGTGGTATATAGACGACACCAAAACAAAAAGTAGTACAAGAGTAATAAAGGTTAATTCTGCTATTATTGATATGTTTAAAAGGGAAATGGAAGAAAGAGAGAAGAAAAAAGCATTTTGTCAAGATGCTTGGGTTGAAAGTGGGTTCATTTTCACAAGAATTGATGGAAGATGTGTTGACAGAAACAAAGTAAACAAAGATTTCAAGAAATTACTTGCTAAAAATGATTTACCACTAATACACCCACACTCTTTAAGACATACTTTCGCCACCTTGTTAATCAATATGGGTACTGATACAAAATCTGTTTCTACTGCATTAGGACACTCACAGACACAAATAACCAATGATATATATGTTCATATATTTGAGGAACACACAGCAAAAATATCAAATTCATTATGTGATAGTTTGCTTAATACTGCTACTGAATAAGTGGCAGTATTTTTTTGAATTCACGACAAACTCACGACAAATTCACAGACAAAAAAAGAAAACCCTTGAAAAATAAGGGTTTTCTGATTGTTTGATTATCTCTTTGAGAACTGAGGAGCACGACGAGCAGCTTTCAAGCCCTACTTCTTTCTTTCCTTCATACGAGGGTCACGAGTCAGGAAGCCTGCCTGTTTCAGAACAGGTCTGTATTCTTCTTCGTTCGCCTGCAGCAGGGCTCTTGCAATACCGTGACGGATTGCACCTGCTTGTCCGGTAAATCCGCCGCCGGTTACCTTAGCCACAACATCAAACTTTCCGGTGAGGGAAAGAGCGGTCAGGGGCTGTTTTACGATAACCTTCAGGGTTTCCAGACCAAAATAATCATCAATATCTCTGCCGTTGATGGTAACCTTACCGGTACCGGGCAGCAATCTTACTCTGGCAATAGATTTTTTTCTTCTTCCAGTGCCGTAATATGAAAGTGTATCAGCCATGTTACTGTTCCTCCTATTCTAATACGATGGGCTTCTGAGCCTGTTGCTTATGGTTCGCATCTTTGTAAACACGCAATCTCTTCATAGAGTTGCGGCCGATGGTGTTGTGAGGCAGCATACCCCAAACAGCCAGTTCCATCGCCTTCTCAGGCTTTTCAGCCATCAGGATACGGTATTGGGTCTCTTTCAGACCGCCAACATGACCTGAATGTCTGTAATAATATTTCTGATCCAGCTTCTTACCGGTCAGAACAGCTTGTTCTGCGTTGATGATGATCACATGATCTCCGCAGTCTACATGAGGAGTGAACGTGGGCAGATGCTTTCCTCTCAGGATGGAAGCCGCCTGGGCTGCAACTCTTCCAAGAGGACGATTAGCGGCATCAATAATATACCATTTTCTTTCCAGCTCACCGGCTTTCGCCATAAAAGTACTCATATTGCAATTCCTCCTATCAATTTAGTGAACGTCAACTATTATAACCTTTTTTTTCTTTTTTGTCAACCCCTTTTTTTAAAAATTTAATTTATAACTTTGAAATCTCTTGTTTTCTCGTTCGGACGTATGTTTTTCTCTCGTTTTCTCGCTTATCAATTTTATTTTTTATTTTAAAATCTTACGATATCAGCTCTGTTATCCCCCTGATTGCCTGTTCGATGTCCTGTTGGGTGGTAAAATCGCTGACAGAAATTCTGATCAACCCACCTGACAAGGTTCCCAAAGTTTTATGTGCCAGAGGAGCACAATGAAGCCCGCCCCTGACCGCAATGTCATACTTTTCCTCCAACAGGGTGCAAAAGACGGTACTGTCATAGTTTGCCACACTAAATGCTGCCACACCTCCCAAGCATTCTCCTTCCTGAGGATACAGCCTGACCCCTTTTAATTTTTCCATTTCCTTTCTGAAAACCGAAACCAATTCTTGCTCATGCTTTAATATAGAAGAAACCCCTCTGGACAACACATAATCAACCCCGTGATAAAGCCCCCAGATTTGAGGGGTGGACAAGGTCCCGCTTTCAAATCGGTCAGGGAGGATATCCGGCTGGTCAAACTCTGCCGATAAGCTTCCCGTACCGCCTTCGGTTAAAGGCTGCAGGGCAATTTCTTCACCGATACAAAGTCCGCCTGTTCCCTGGGGTCCGTACAGACCCTTATGCCCTGCAAAGGCTATCATGGAACAGGGCGTTAAGGAAAGAGAGAGCACCCCGCCGCTTTGAGCAGCATCAATCAAACAAAAAATACCCTGTTTTCTTGCCAGCTCCTGAATTTCCTCCACAGGACTGATACTGCCGCACACATTGGACATATGATTGAGTACAATCAGCTTTGTTTTCGGGGTCATGACTCGTTTGACCGCCTGTGCCGTTACCACCCCTCTGGCATCTGCCCGAGCAACAGAATAGGTAATGATGCCCTGTTTCATCAAGCTGTGAACAGGGCGAAGAACAGAATTATGCTCCATAGAACCGATGACCACATGGTCACCCAAAGATAAACAACCCTTGATTCCTAAATTTAGTGCTTCTGTTGTATTTTTGGTAAACACTACCTGTTCGGGGGAAGGAGCGGAAAACAGCTCTGCCACCAACTCACGGCATAAAAAAACCCGTTCTGCCGCCTCTGACGACAGGCGGTATCCTCCTCTGCCCGGATTTCCTCCGTACCGCTTCATTCCCTCTGCCACCGCCCTGTAAACCGTTTCCGGCTTTCGGAAGGTTGTGGCACTGTTATCTAAATAAATCATTTCATCAACTCCTTCATCCCATTATATTCCCCTCAGATTGTCTTTATTCGATGGCATAATCAGGACAACCGGTTCATAAAATAGGACAAAAAGGGGGAATGTACGATGAAACGCTCCATCGGGTTATTCATACTCTGCGTCTGTCTGATTATCGCCGCTATGCTGCTGCCGGCAGATTGGTTTTTATGGAACCATGTTCCTGCACATTGGGCAGACGGGGAAATGATGCAATTACAACAAATGGGTGTCAAAATTCCCTTTTCCAGAAATCAATGGGACGAACCCCTAGCACGGGGAGAATTATGTACTTTGCTTATTCATGCATTTTCTGCCGATATGGGAGAAGATACTCAGCTTTTTTCAGATGTTCCGCCTGAACATCCCTATTTTTCCGCTATCAATGCTGCCTGCCGAAGCGGGTGGGTGTCACAGGCAGAGTTGTTCCGTCCGGAGGATTTCTTAACCCGTCAGGAGCTGCTTTTCATTTGCAATAATCTCATGCCTTTGGAAACAGAAGAAAGTTTACAGACAACTGCAACAGATGTGGAAGAAGGCTTGCAGACCTTAGTGTCCGCTGCTGTCCAATCAGGGATTTTCACATTATATGAGGACAATACCTTTCGCCCTTTGGAATCTGTCACAAAAGCAGAAGCAGCATCTGTCTTATGCCGTATTTTAACCGCAAACAAAAACGGCGACAGTATTCGCCGTGCTTTACTTCTTGACTATCTCTATGCGTTTGCCGAAGGAAAGGATGCCTCTGCCCTTTGTACCAAACAGGAAAAAGAACGGCAACAATACCGCTCAGAGTCGGTTCTTCCTTTTTTTCAGAACAAAGAAATCAGCAAAACCATAAAAGAATTGGTTCTGACCTTGACGGCAGACGGTGGAAACGCTCATTTTACTCTATGTTATCCTGACCGAAAAATCCAAAGCGAGCTTTTTTTTACCACAGAGCAAACAGAGCAGGGCTTTCTCATTTCCGATACAAAATTCCGCCTCCTTGCCTCCGAACCCATTCGCATGGTTTGGGAATATGCTTCCCGCCCCGATATGGAATACAGCAATCAAAACAAGGCAACCATTGTATCTCCTACCTGGTTTAAGCTGATTCACGAAAAGGATATTGAAGTACTTCCCCGTGACAGTGAAATTACAGAAAACCTGTATTTATCTGATTATTACAGTCAGGAGTTTGACAAAGAGGCAAGAAAACGAAATCAACAAATCTGGGGTCTTTGCTCCAACGGTTTTTCCCCCGAACAGACAAGAACGGTGCTGACCGATGAAACCATACGAAAAAAACTGATTGAAACCCTGTTTACAAAAGTGATAGATTACAAGTTAGACGGAATCAATCTGGATTTTGAAAATATGTACCGTGAAGACAAGGACATTTTTTCTCAGTTTGTACAGGAATGCAGTCTTTATGCCAAGGAGTGCGGTTTGATTCTCTCTGCTGATATTACCAAAATTGAAGAAACCAGTCACTTTTATTCCATGTGCTATGACAGAGAGGCTTTGAGCAGATGCACCGATTATCTGATGCTTATGGCTTACGACCAGCACCCGAAAGGAAGTGACACCGCAGGTCCCGTGGCAGCTCTGGATTGGACAGAGGATGCTGTCATCGGTGTACTGGAGCAGATTCCTGCCTCTCAGCTGATTCTTGGAGCTCCTTTTTATACCCGCATCTGGGAAACCAAAGAAGGCACGGTCATAAATGCTCCTGCCGCCTCCATGGCGGAAGTCCAAAACATTATCACTGAAAAAAATTTGACTACTGTATGGAACGAGGAAGAAAAACTTCATTATGCAGAATATCAAGAGGATGACAGCTTGCATAAAATCTGGATTGAGGACGTAGATTCCTGTTCTGCCCGTATTGAGTTAATCAAAAAATACGGTCTTTCGGGGATTGCCTGTTGGAGCGGTGGTTATGAAAGTCCAGATATTTGGGATTTAATAGAAAAAGAGGTTGTAGCAAAATGATTTTGCTACAACCTCTTTGTTTTATTGAACTTTTACTTTCTTAAGATGAACAAACCGTGGCAGACCGTCTATCTTTGTCAGCTGGGTTTCGCCCTGAATCAAAGGCAGAGCGTAGTCGATGAAATCCTGAGTCAAACCGTCTTTGGTTTCGTTCAGCCATTCCAAAGGAACCTTCTTTTCGGTATTGGCAACAACACTCAAATCAAACAGCTTGATGTTGCATACATACTGACCGTTTTCGTACACTCGTTCAAATCCAACCATTTTATCAGTAATACCATTTACCGCATTGGTAACGGCAGCCTGACCTGCGGAGAAGGATTCGTCAATATCCGTTTGAGAAGCACAGTGAGCCGCACATCTTTGCAACAGAGAAAGCTCAATGCCCCGAACCTTGGCACCCGTTTTTTCTTTCACTACATCAGCAAGATAGGCCGCTAATCCACCCAGCTGAGCATGGCCGAAGCTATCCTTGGTCTGCGCCAGATTTGCACCGTATTCAGAAATATAGGTGCCGCCTTTATCCTTGATTCCTTCAGAAACTACAATAAGACATTTCTTTTTCTCATCATAAATCTTCTGAACATTTGTTAAGAAATTATCCATATCAAAGGGAACCTCGGGCAGGTAGATAAGATCGGGACCGTTTCCGCCAATATTTGCCAGGGCAGCAGATGCGGTCAGCCAGCCTGCATTTCTTCCCATTGCTTCGACAATGGTAATCATACCCGTAGCATAGACTGTTGCATCATGATAAATTTCCATCACGGAGGTTGCGATGTATTTTGCAGCAGAGGCAAAGCCGGGGCAATGGTCTGTGCCCGCTAAATCGTTATCAATGGTCTTGGGAATTCCTATAACGCGGCATTCATAGCCGTTTTCCAGCATATATTTGGAAATTTTATTACAGGTATCCATGGAGTCGTTTCCGCCATTGTAGAAGAAATAACGAACGTCATACTTTTTGAAAATTTCCAAAATTCTCTTGTAATCAGTATCATCA
>JAZURC010000039.1:0-2061 GCA_045606005.1 Clostridia bacterium | reverse complement strand
CCTCCAGCGTGACAGGCTGGCGTTCTAACCAACTGAACTACCGGGCCAAACAACAAATAACATTATACATGAAAATTGGTCATTTGTCAAGCTTTTTTTGAAAAAAGCTGTATTTTTCTTTCGGGAATCAGAAACGAAAGGCGGGGGTGATTTTCATTGCAAGCAATCATCCCCTGCCTTATCATCATCCTTAGATTGCGCGAGTTACCTTGTTGGAACGAATACATCTGGTGCAAACGTACATAGACTTAGGAGTTCCTTTGTCAATCACTCGAATCTTTCTGATGTTGGGCTTCCAGGTTCTGTTAGATCTTCTATGAGAGTGAGAAACCTTGATACCAAAGGTAACGCCCTTTCCGCAAACTTCACATTTTGCCATTTATCAAACACCTCCTACTGAGTTTTTCGTTTCGTAAATAAAACAGCTATACTATTATATCAGATTTTTTTTTACATTGCAAGTGTTTTTTTGAAAATTTTTATTTTATAACACGAATTTTAAACACACCGTCAATCTGATTCAATGCCGCCGCCGTTTCATCCGTTACGGTATTGCTTTCGATATCCAATACAGAGTATGCATTTTCTCCCTTGGATTTATTCGCAAGATGTTCAATGTTAATACCCTGATCTGCAAAAATCTTTGTCATCTGACCAATCATATTAGGCACATTTTTATGCAGGATACAAATACGCACCGCAGTAGTACGAGGCTCGGAAATATTGGGGAAATTCACGGAATTTTTAATGTTTCCGTTTTCAATATAATCTCTCAATTCCCGTGCCGCCATGACTGCACAGTTATCCTCAGATTCGGGGGTGGAAGCACCCAGATGAGGAATGGTAATCACATTTTCCTGTTCCAACAATGCTTCGTTGGGGAAGTCGGTGACATAGCACGCTACTTTACCGGAGGCGGTTGCCTCTAAAATATCGGGAGTGTTCACAAGCTCACCACGGGCAAAGTTTAAAATTCTTACGCCGTCCTTCATCTTTGCCAGAGTTTCTTTGCATACTGTATCACGGGTGTCATCATTTAACGGAACATGAATGGTGATATAATCAGACTGTTCGTAAATTTCGTCCAGTGATTTCGCGTGTTTTACCGCACGGGACATTCCCCATGCAGCGTCAACTGACAAAAACGGGTCATACCCAATTACATTCAAGCCCAAAGCAGATGCGGCATTGGCTACCAGAATACCGATCGCACCCAAACCGATTACTCCTAAGGTTTTTCCTTCAATTTCGGGACCTGCAAACTGGCTTTTTCCTTTTTCAACCAATTTTGGAACAGCATCCCCTTCCCCTTTTAAAGAGGAGGACCATTGAATGGCGGGTACAATTTTACGGGAAGCAAGCAACAACCCTGCAATCACCAATTCCTTTACTGCATTTGCGTTGGCGCCGGGGGTGTTAAACACAACAATCCCCTGTTCGGTGCATTTCGGAATGGGAATATTATTGGTGCCTGCCCCTGCTCTGGCAATCGCCAAGAGGCTTTCGGGCAACTCCATATCATGCATTGCTGCACTTCTTACCAAAACACCGTCAGGATTTTGAATATCTTCACCATATACATATCCTTCAGGGAAACGGTCTAAACCGATTTTTGCAATTTTATTTAGTAATAAAATCTGAGCCAAGGGTAAAACCTCCTTTTATTTGTTGTCACATTCAAACTGTTTCATAAATTCAACCAATTTCACAACCCCTTCTGTAGGCATTGCATTATAAATGCTTGCACGCATACCGCCCACAGATCTATGACCCTTCAGGTTCACAAAGCCTGCTGCCTTTGCTTCCTTAATAAACTTGGCATTCAGCTCATCATCATCGGTCACAAAGGGAACATTCATCAAAGAACGGTCCTCCGGTACAACAGTTCCACGGAACATGGAGGATTCATCCAGAAAATCATACAGAATCTTTGCCTTTTCGCGGTTCACCTTTTCGATTGCGGCAACACCGCCCAACTCCTTGAGCCATTCCAGAACAAGCTTGCAAATGTAAATGGAATAAGTAGGAGGAGTGTTATACATAGAACCATTATCAGCATGG
>JAZURC010000038.1:0-7502 GCA_045606005.1 Clostridia bacterium | reverse complement strand
CACGCAAAATTCCGTCCCTGTCCGCATTAACATTTTGCACTTCACGGCAAAATTCCACCGACACATCAATCTGTTTTTCCGTAATTCTGGGTTCCATTCCGATTAACACCAAACGAATCAGCTCGTTAATATCAAAAACGCTCATTTGCAGTTCTTCTTTACTGCTTCGTTCCATATAAAGCAAATCATTCACAAGACGGGTCATCCTCTTTACCTCATCCAATACAATAGAAAGATATTGTTCTCTCTTATCGTCAGGAATTGTTCCATCCAGCAAGCCTTCCACAAAGCCTCCTATCGTTGTAAGAGGAGAACGAAGCTCATGAGACACATTTGCCACAAAGGAACGCCGGCTTTGTTCCAGCTCATCCAAGGATTTTGCCATATTATTAAAGGCAACAGAAAGCTCTCCCATTTCGTCATCCCGATAATCCGAAATCCGCACATCAAATTTCCCCTGTGCAAACTCCTCTGCCGCCTGTTTCATCCTTCGCATGGGTCTTGAAATTCTCTGGGAAACAAAGAAAGCAATCGCAAAAGAAATCGCCAGAGAAATCAATACAGACAACAATAAAATCCGCAGAACATTCATCATCAAAAAATCAATCTGCGGCATGGGCGAGGAAATAAACAGTGCTCCCCCAATCTCTCCGTGAAGAACAAGGGGCAAGATAATATTCAGCCGTTTTTCCTGATATGTTCCGTCCAAATCCCCCCATTGCCGTACGATTGTCCCGTCCTGAATCATTTCCAAAACATTGATATTCAGCTTTGTTCCCACTTTAGGACTTTGATTCCCTTTCGCTGCAAGCATTACCTGACCATGAATATCGGTTACAAAAATGGAACTGTTCAGCTGATAGGAATAAGAATTCAGACTCCGTTGAAACAAATCATACGCCTCTTCACTGTCATTTTCAAGTAAAAATACTGTTAAATCCCTGATTTCCTTTGCGTTTTTCATCAAGGCCCTTTCCTCACTGACCAGTACATACCGCTGCATCATCAGAGTAAGGGAAGTTCCGGTAATCAGAGAAAAAATCATAATCACAAGCAAGGTGCTCCAAAGTATTTTTGAAAAAATTCCTTTTAGCATTTACCGCTTCACCTCAAATTTATATCCTACACCGTAAACTGTTTTTAACTGCCAATAAGAA
The DNA here is from genome assembly GCA_045606005.1 of Clostridia bacterium. Lineage (GTDB taxonomy): Bacteria > Bacillota > Clostridia > HGM11514 > HGM11514 > SIG438. The sequence goes on along the minus strand of JAZURC010000038.1, from coordinate 6,345 downwards.
GATTCTCCCAGTTTTTCACGAATTCTCTTAATGTGTACATCTACCGTACGGTCTGCACCGAAATAGTCATACCCCCATACCTGATTTAAAAGCTGATCACGGGTAAATACCTGATTGGGATGAGAGCTTAAAAAGAACAAAACCTCCAGCTCTTTTGGTGGTACTTCAAGACTTTTTCCATTTACCTTCAGCTCATAATTGGTCAAGTTCACAGATAAACCGGGATAGACAACCTCTTGCTGCTCTACGGCATTTTTATGATCACCGCTGCGGCGTAACACCGCTTTAATTCTGGCAATCAGCTCTTTTGTTTCAAAGGGCTTAACCATATAATCGTCTGCTCCAAGCTCAAGTCCCAATACCTTGTCAAAGGTTTCTCCCTTTGCCGTCAGCATAATCACAGGAATATCGCTGATTTTCCGAATTTCCCGACAAACGGATAACCCGTCCATTTTAGGAAGCATCAAATCAAGAACCACCAACGAGGGTGCCTCTGACTGGAACAGCTTGATTGCCTGTTCTCCATCATACGCCTGAACAATCTCGTACCCTTCCTTGTCCAGATACATCCGAATCAATTCATTGATGTTGCGGTCGTCATCTACTACCAATATTTTAACTGATTCCTGCATAAGTACCCCTCCCGAAGAAAAAATACACATTAACTCGTTATTTATTATAACATTTCTTTCCTTGTTTTGTCAATCCGCATATCTTTCTCTTGCAAAATATTTAAATCTGTTGTATAATAATATTATTACTTATATTAAGGTTAGGAATGAGAAAAATATGAAATTAGGAATTGTAGGACTTCCCAATGTGGGAAAAAGCACATTATTTAACGCAATTACAAAGGCAGGTGCAGAATCTGCCAACTATCCTTTTTGTACCATTGAGCCCAATATAGGCGTTGTAGATGTGCCTGACGAACGATTAGGCGTTCTGGCCAAAATGTACAACCCCGAAAAGATAACCCCCGCAATCGTTGAATTTGTTGACATTGCAGGGTTGGTAAAGGGTGCAAGCCGGGGAGAAGGTCTGGGAAATAAATTTTTATCCCATATTCGTGAGGTGGACGCCATCGTTCATGTGGTTCGTTGCTTTGAGGATACCAACATTGTGCACGTAGAAGGCTCCATTGACCCTCTGCGTGATATTGAAACCATTACATTAGAACTGGTGTTTGCAGATTTGGAAAGCGTTGATAAACGGTTAGAACGCAGTGCTAAGCTGATTAAAACAGGAAATAAAATGTATGTTGAATTGGTTGAGGTTCTGAAAAAGTTAAAGGCTGTTCTGGATGAAGGAAAGCCCGCCTCCGCTGCAGGTCTTTCCGAAGAAGAGGAAAAACTGATTTCCGATATGCCCCTGCTTACACAGAAAAAGGTACTGTACGCCGCCAATGTATCCGATACGGATTTTGCAGAAGGCATTGAACAGAACAAATATGTGAACATGGTAAAAGAATATGCAAAAGAGCAGGGGGCGGAGGTTCTTCCTATCTGTGCAAGCATGGAATGTGAAATCGCAGAGCTTGACAGTGAGGAAGAAAAGCTCATGTTTTTGCAGGATATGGGTCTGGAAGAATCAGGACTTGACCGTTTGGTAAAAAAAGGGTATTCTCTGTTGGGTCTGATGAGTTATCTGACCGCAGGTCCCAAAGAGGTTCGGGCATGGACCATTCCTAACGGAACCAAAGCACCTCAGGCAGCAGGAAAAATCCATACAGATTTTGAAAAGGGCTTTATCCGTGCAGAAGTGGTTGCTTATGATGATTTAATTGCCTGCGGCAGCTATAACGCAGCCAAGGAAAAAGGCCTGGTTCGCTCCGAAGGAAAAGAATATGTATTTTGTGACGGGGATGTTGTATTGTTCCGTTTTAATGTATAATGCAATATTACTATTTTACATCCCCTTTTGTTTCACCGAGTTGGCCGACACGATGCAAAACCGAAAAAAGCAAATAACCGTCGGAAAAACATTTGATTTTTACGACGGTCTGAAGCAACCCACAGGGGTTGCTTTTTTGATGTTATTTAAAATATTCTGCCAATATCTCGCTGTAAGCTGAAAATGCGGATGGAATGGCACATTGCTCCACTACCTGATCCCAATCCATCCAGATAAAATCACCCCAAGGCTTTTCCACCTGAACAAGATAGCCTTTCATATTCCATTCAATATGGGTAAAGATATGCTTTGCCCCTCCCGCAGATTTCATTTTCTCCACCTGTGCTCCCTGCTCGGTGAGGAGATTCTGACATTGAGTCATGGTAAGCTTTTCTTCCACCCAGGGATACTCCCACATTTTTGCAAGGAGTCCTTTCTCTCCCCGTTTGCGAACTGCAACCTCCCTATCGCACACCATGAGCAGTACCGTTTTATCCTCTTTTTTTCTTTTTTGCTTTTTTTCCTTGACGGGGAGCTCGTTCTGAATTCCCTTTTTGTAAGCTTGACATATTGTATTTACAGGACATTCATGGCATTTTGGTTGTCCGTTGGGCAAACAAATCATTGCACCAAGCTCCATCAATGCCTGATTAAAATCCCCCACACGTTTTGGTAAAATTCCTTTAATTTCCTCCCCCATTGTTTTCATCACAGCAGGACTGCTGATATTATCAAAACTCGCCTTAATTCTTGAAATCACACGAAGCACATTTCCGTCCACTGCAGGAACAGGCTCGTTATAGGCGATGGAGGAAATCGCTCCCGCACTATATACACCGATTCCGGGAAGCTCAAGGAGTTTGTCATACTCTTTCGGTAAAACACCGTCATACTGCTCCACGACAATTCGGGCTGCTTTTTGCATATTCCGCACACGGTTATAATACCCTAAGCCCTCCCAAAGCTTTAACAACACATCCTCATCCGCCTCTGCCAAGGCTTGAATGGTAGGTAAGGCATCTAAAAATCTATCGTAATAAGGCTTCGCTGTTTCCACTCTTGTTTGCTGCAACATAATTTCAGACAACCAAACCCGATAAGGCGACGGATCATCACGCCATGCAAGCACACGGGCATTTTGGTCATACCATTTAAGCAAGGGGTCAACAATGCGAAATAACTCCATCATTCTCCCTCCTCTCCGACTATTATTATACCACAAAACCGTCCTGAATTCAAGGTGTTTTATTGATGCCAAAAGAATACAAAAAAAAGAACTGTAGCATGACAAACTGCCACAGTTCTTTACTTGATTATCATTATAATACACTTTTTAAAAACTGCTGTGCTCTGGAATCATGAGGATGCTCAAAAATTTCTGCCGGTGTTCCCTCCTCAACAATATTTCCGTCACACATAAACAAAACCCGGTTTGCCACTTCACGGGCAAAGCCCATTTCATGGGTGACTACCACCATGGTCATTCCCTCATTGGCAAGCTGTTTCATAACTGCCAGCACCTCTCCAACCATTTCAGGGTCCAAAGCCGAGGTGGGCTCGTCAAACAGCATGACATCAGGATTCATGCAAAGCGCACGCACAATCGCAACTCTTTGTTTCTGCCCCCCTGACAACTGAGAAGGATAAGCGCCGCTTCTGTCAGCAAGACCAACCCGTTCCAACAATTCCATTGCTTTTTTCTCCGCATCCTCACGGGACATTTTTAAAAGCTTCATAGGAGCTAAGGTCATATTACGAAGCACTGTCATGTGAGGAAACAAGTTAAATTGCTGAAAAACCATTCCCATCTTCTGACGATGCTCGTTGATATTGACTTTCGGGTCTGTGATATCCGTTCCTTCAAAAAACACCTTTCCATCTGACGCAGGCTCTAAAAGATTTAAGGAACGCAAAAAGGTTGATTTTCCCGAACCGGAAGGCCCAATGATAACAACAACCTCGCCTTTTTGAATCTCCGCATTCACATGGTCCAACGCTTTAATTTCATTATTTTTTCCGTAATATCTGCAAAGACCTTCTGTTTTGATAATCACATTATCGCTCACTCTTTCTCAGCCTCCTTTCAAGCACGTCAACCAACCATGTAAAGAACATAACCATTACAAGGTAAATGGCTGCAATGGCAAGCAAAGGCCAGAAACTCTGGTAGGTAATTCCTCTTATAATATTGGCACCTCTCGTAAGGTCGGTAACACCAACATAGCCCGCAATCGCGGTTTCCTTCAAAAGAACAATAAATTCATTTGCTAATGCAGGCAAAATATTTTTAAAGGTTTGAGGCAATACAATATACCACATGGTCATCATATAGTTAAATCCAAGAGAACGTCCCGCCTCTGTTTGTCCTACATCAATGCTCATAATACCGCCTCTGATAATCTCGGCTACGTATGCGCCCGAGTTAATCCCAAACGCAATGATACCGCAAAGCATTTTATTATCCGAGCTTGCCATGATAATAAAAAATATAATCAGAATTTGTACCATTGCAGGGGTCCCTCTGATAATGGTAAGATAAACTCTGCTGATACCGTTTCCTATTGCTAAGAGAAATTTTGCAACTGAAGGCAGCATCTCTTTATACTGCTTATCGTAAGTGGTTCTGATTGCTGCAACAAGCACACCTAACACAACACCCAATATCAAAGCAAAAAAAGTAAGAATCAGAGTGTTCTGAATTCCTTCTAACAGATATTTCCATCTATTGTCTACGATGAAGGCAGTTTCAAAATCTCTCCCTAATTTCAAAATCCATTCAGGCATCTTATGACTATTCCTTTCTAAGCATAATGAAAGGGCTGTATATAACAGCCCTCAGACCGCCAAAAAAGTCGGTCTAACGCAAGCATACGAAGAAAATAGTCTAATAACTATTAGATTTTTCTTTTGTATCATATAGTATAAAACCGTCGGAAAAACATCGAATTTATCCGACGGTTACTTGCTTTTTGTCAAAATGAACACTTGCCGTACCCTCGTACTGTCTGCGGTTCATTTTGGCAAAATATACCTTCCTTTTTTTCGGTCTGACAGCGTGTCGATAAACCTATCGACACGTTGAGGGCTGTATATAACAGCCCTTTTAATAAGTAAAATTATTCAGCAGGAATATATTTCTCAATGATATTCGCAACTGTACCGTCAGCGATAAGTTCGCCAAGAGCCTTGTCTATCTGTTCTAAAAGTTCGGGCTTTTCCTTGGATACTGCTGCCGCATAGTCCTCTGTAATATATTCTGTATCAAGAATTTTCAGACCGGGATTGTTTTCAACAAACACCTTTGCAGGCTCGTTATCAATAACAACACAATCTACTTTTCCTGAATTTAAAGCCATGACCGCATCTGCACCTTTGTTAAATCTTTCAACTGTGCCAAGGCCTTCATCCTCAATATCCCATGTGCAGTACAGGTCACCTGTTGTAGCGAGCTGAACACCGATTTTGTTGTTTGCGCCATCTGCAAAAAGGTCATCAGCAGTGGTAATTTCAGAATCTTCTTTTACAATAATAACCTGAACACCGGTTGCGTATGTCTGGGTAAAATCGACTTGTTCTTTTCTTTCATCGGTTACGGTCATACCAGCCATAACAAAATCGTATTTACCGGTCTGAACACCGGGAATCAAGGAATCGAAATCAACATTTTCAATCACAAGCTCTTTTCCCAGTTTTTCAGCGATTGCCTGAGCAATTTCCGCATCAATACCAACAATTTCTCCGCCTTCCATAAATTCATAGGGCGGGAACTCCGCATTGGTAGCCATGGTCATGGTTTTTGAATCACCGCCGCCACAGGCAACCAGGGACAGACCACATATTGCGATCAACAACAGGGCTAATACTCTTTTCATCATAAAACTTCCTCCTAAATTATATAATATTATGTTATAATCATAGCATATTAATGGTAAAAAAGCAAGCTTTTTTTCAAAATTATCCAAATTTTTATGCCCTTGGATGGCTTCTTTGATAAACATCACGAATCCGTTCTTTTGCAAGGCGGGCATAGCCTTGGGTGGTAGCTGAGCTCACATGACCCATCAGTTGTTGCATAGATCGAACATCTGCCCCGTTTTCCAGTAAATGAATGGCAAAGGACTGCCGCAAGGATTGTGGAGTAATTTCTTTTTTCAATCCCGCCATATTCTGATAATGCTTCAGTAATTTCCAAAACCCCTGTCTTGAAAAACGACTGCCGTTGCAATTTACAAACAAGGCATACTCGTCCTGTCGGTACACAAGATAAGGTCTGGCTTTTTTTAAATACTCGGAAATGCAAGCAACTGCCGTTTCGTAAATAGGAACTTTTCTTTCGTGCTCCCCTTCCCCGCACTTTAAGTACCGTTCCCGAAGGTTAACATCCTCCACATTCAACGCAATCAGCTCCGACACACGGATTCCTGTTGCATACAAAAGCTCCAGCATTGCTTTATC
>JAZURC010000037.1:0-12630 GCA_045606005.1 Clostridia bacterium | reverse complement strand
ATGCCGCCCCCGCTCAATTTTACTCACAGAACCGGTTTCCAAATCCGCCTCGGGTAAAATGCGATTAAGAAGGCTTGATTTTCCCACACCGGAATTTCCGGCAAAGGCAGAGGTCTTGTCCTTTAGCACTTGGGCCAGCTCCTCCATTCCCGTTCCCGTTTCTGCACTGACACAAAGAACAGGATACCCACACTTATTATAGGAAGAAATCAAGTCTCCCTCCGCTGATAAATCTGTTTTATTAAAGCAGATAACTGCCGGAATGGCACGCACCTCTGCCGCAACCAGCATCTTGTCCAGAAGGACAGGGTCCGGATCGGGAGAACATACTGCCGCCACAATCACAATCTGATCCAGGTTGGCAACCGCCGGTCTTATCAACTCATTTTTTCTAGGCAAAACCTTGGAAAGAGCCGGATTTCCGGCCCTGTCCATTTCCAGCTCTACATAATCTCCTACCAAAGGGGTGACTCCTAAATTCCGAAGCACCCCTCTGGCACGGCATTCAATCAATTCTGTTTCTGTTCTGACATAATAGAATCCACCAATTCCTTTTACGATCCGTCCCTGCATTATTCCACCACGTTTTCGCTACCTTCAGTTGTTGTCTCCTCTGTAATCTCCTGAGGTTCAGGAGTAATCTGAACGGGTTGGGTGGTAGGCTCAGTCACTTCCGGTTCCGTTGTTTCAGTAATTTCCGGTTCCGGCTCTGCTTCGCTTTCACCGCTACTGATGATAATGCTGACCGTTTCTCCCTCCTTGATTTCGGACTGATATCCCGGGTCCTGTCCGATAACGGTTCCCACGGGCTCGTCTGAATCCTTCACAGTAACACCGCCAAGCTTTAAGCCCACTTCCTTCAGTGCATTTTTCGCTTGTGTCTGACTCATTCCGATCAAGTAAGGCACAAAGGATTCTTCTTCATTTTCCTCGCCTTTGCTTACATACAAAATAATCTGTGTATCTGCATCCACCTCAGTTCCTGCCTTGGGAATCTGACGGATAATGCCGTTTCTGGTAACGGAATCGCTGTATTCCTCAATCACTTCATAAGAAAGATCCAGCTTTGCCAATGCTTTTTTCGCATCGGTCAGTGTTTTTCCGGAGAAGTTTGGCATCTTACCTTCTGTTTCCTTTTCCCCGTTGCTAACAATTACTTTAATCTTGATTTTTCCTTTTCCTACCTTGCTTCCGGCTTTGGGAGACTGAGCGGTAATCACGCCTTCCCCGTACTTTTCGGAGGGAACACGGTCTTTTTCCTCAATAATTTCTACCAGCTCCTCTTCCTCGTACTGGTCCAGCACCTTTTCCAGCTCTTTTCCTATCAGATTAGGAATTCTGGTGATTTTTTCTTCAGAAGCTCCTCCAAAAAATCCGGGATCAAGCCAGTTAACCATAGCCATCGTCAACACACCTACCAAAATAATTGCTACGATAATGGCTGCAATCATAGGCTTTTTGTTTTCCTTTTTGATTCTTTTTCTTTTCCGTCCGTCCGATGTACGACCCATATCGTCACCTCTTTCTTCCGTATTTTGTTCCTTCTTCAAATCTTTTGCTTCCTTTTTGATTTGCTCAGTATTGATTTTTCGGGTTTCATATTCTTTCTGATAAGCAGTTTCGACAGTTCCCTGATTCATCTGAATCCGTTGCAGGTTTTCCAGCATTTCTCCTGCGGTCTGGAACCGCTGTGCCTGTTCCTTGCTCATTGCCTTCAAGCAAGCTTCCTCCAATGCTGCGGGAATAGACAAAACCAGTTCTCTGGGAGGAACGGGTTTTTGCTGCATGTGCATAATGGCAACAGAAACAGGATTTTCGTGATTAAAGGGAAGCTTTCCTGTCATCATTTCATACAATACAACACCAATGGAATAAATATCTGTTTTTCCATCCACATATCCCCCTCTTGCCTGTTCGGGTGAAATATAATGGACTGTACCGATTGCATTTTTGCCATCCTGAGTTTGTCCGTTTTTATTTAAGTTTCGTGCAATACCAAAATCCATCACTTTGAGTACATTGTTGGCACAAACCATAATATTCTGAGGCTTGATATCTCTATGTACAATTCCGTTTTTATGTGCACAGTCAATGGCCTGACAAATCTGAACCGTAAAATCCAACGCCTGCCGCCAGGAAAGAACCCCGTTTTCTTCAATAAATTTCTTCAGGGTAATCCCTTCTACATATTCCATTACAATATAATGAATGCCGTTTTCACAGCCAACATCAAAAATGGATACGATATTAGGGTGGGTCAGGCTTGCAGCCGCCTGTGCCTCTGTATTAAATCGAGAAATAAATTCTTTGTCTTCCCGATATTCATTTCGCAGTACCTTAATGGCTACATAGCGGTTTAATACCGTACAACGGGCTTTATACACTTCCGCCATACCGCCGCCGCCGATTTGCTTAATAATCTGATAACGGCCTTCTAAAATTTTCCCAACCATTCCTTACCCCTCCTTTTTCTGTACAGCGGCAACGATTGTAATATTATCGTAACCGCCTCTTGCGTTCGCCATAGAAACCAAACTGTCAAGACGCTCCTCCAAAGGTGCCTCTGACCACATTACCGATGCAATTTCCTCCTCGCTGACCATTCCGCTCAATCCGTCGGAACAAAGAAGAATCATATCCTCCGGCTCCAATTCGCAGTGAAATACATCTGTCTGTACCGTACGTTCCGTCCCTAAAGCACGGGTAATTACATTTTTCTGAGGGTGCTGCATTGCTTCTTCTTCTGTAATCTCTCCCTGACGGAGCAATTCCATGACAAGAGAATGATCCTCCGTCACCTGTTCCATTCCGCCAAGTCCCAATAAATAAGCACGGCTATCTCCTACATTGGCAAAATACGCCTCGTTTTCTTTCACACAACAAATCACGGCTGTGGTTCCCATAGCAGCACATTCAGGATCTGCTTTTGCACGCTGATAAATCTCGTCATTGGCAGCCTGCATGGCATGTTCCAAAAGCTGAGGGATGGGCTCTGTTTCCAAATGCTCTGTTATGTATTCCTGAATTTGATGCACCGCCGTTTCAGAGGCAACCTCGCCTGCTTTGTGCCCTCCCATGCCGTCTGCAACAATCAGCAGACTGCATCCGGTCAATTCCTTCATTGCAAAGCTATCTTCATTTAATTCACGCACCAATCCCCGGTGGCTTTTTGCGCACAACTCCATCAGCCTTCACTTCCTTTCTCTTCCAGTTTCCGTCTCCTCAGCTGACCGCAGGAAGCATTGATATCGCTCCCCAGCTCCCGTCGAACCGTTGCGGTTACCGGTGCCAACTGTCGGCAAAACGCCTCCCCCCGTTCACTTCGCTCAAAATTGGTTTCTTTAATAGGGTTCACAGGAATCACATTGACATGGCAAAGCATCCCCCGTAATAATTTGGAAAGCTGCTTTGCATCCTGAGGCGTATCATTCACTCCTTTAATCAGAGCATATTCAAAAATCATTCGTCTGCCCGTTTTTTCCGTATATCGCCTGCAAGCGGCAAGCAAGGTTTCAATGGGATATTTTTTGTTAATGGGCATCATGGCAGTTCGTTTGTCATCAAATGCGGCATGAAGAGAGACACACAGGGTAATCCCTAAATTTTCTTCTGCCAATCGGTCAATGCCGTTAACCCAGCCGCAGGTTGACAAGGAAATGTGCCGTTGTCCGATGTTCATCCCCTCAGTTCTGTTCACCAAACGAATAAATTTCACTACATTTTCATAATTATCCATGGGCTCCCCGATTCCCATCAGCACAATGTTGCTGATTTTGTGCCCCGAGTCTGCCGACACCAGTGCCACCTGAGCCAGCATTTCACCGGGTGTCAGCCGTCTGACCAATCCCCCTAAGGTAGAAGCACAAAAAGCACAGCCCATTGCACAACCCACCTCGGTAGAAATACAAACCGTGTATCCATGATGATAACTCATGAGCACCGTTTCAATCAGGTTCCCATCTTCTAATTGTATCAGATATTTCACTGTTTCGTCAATAGATGACGCAAATTTTTCACAAATTTTTGCACCCAGGGGAGTTGCCAATCCCTTTAACCGTTCCTGTAAAGCCTTTGGAAAGTTGGTCATTTGTTCAAATTCCGTCACTCCTTTGGCAATCCAGCCAAAGGCCTGCTTAGCCCGAAATTTAGGCTGACCCAAAGATACAAAATAGTCCTCCAGCTCCTCGGGAGTAAAGTCTGCTAAATTATCCATTGCTTTCCTCCGTGCTCTTTTTCATTCTTGCAAGAAAAAATCCTCCCATACCGTCACGATGAGGCAATAAATTTTTCATCCCGACGGTTTCATCCAAAGAAAATTCCGGATGCTGCTCCAAAAAATTTGTTACCATGGTTTCGTTTTCCGCTTTATTTAACGTACAGGTAGAATACAGTAAACTGCCGCCCCGTTTTACATAAGCTGCTCCGTTGTGTAACAGTTGTTCCTGAACGGGAAGCAAATCCTTCATACGGTCAGGGTCCTGCCATTTAAGCTCCGGCTTTCTTCCAATCACACCCAATCCGGAACAGGGGGCATCCAGCACCACTACATCAAAATATTCAAAATAGCCTTCGTCATAGACACAGGAATCCCGACATTCCGTTTTGGCTATGGTCACATCCATACGTTCCAGATTTTTCCGCAGAAGCTCTGTTCTGTGAGAATGAAGCTCCCATGCTGTTATTTCTCCTTCATGCTCCATGAGTTCCGCTAAGTACATGGTCTTTCCTCCGGGAGCTGCACACATATCGCACACCTTCATCCCTCTTTTGACGCCTGCTTCTCGGCAAGCCGCCATGGAGGATGGCTGCATCACGGTAATCCGTCCTTCCCGCCAAGCCAAAAGAGATTCCACATTACATCCTTTCGGGAGCAAAAATTCGTTGGGAAAAGAAGAAGGGACCAAATCAGGAATTTCTTTTTGCAGTTGTTCTGCCGTTCCTTTTTTTAAGTTGACACGAACATAGCTTTGAGGATACTCGGAAAATGCAGACAGCAAAGGTTCTAATTCCGTCTCCCCAAACTGTTTTTTCCATTTTTTCACCAACCAAAGAGGAATGGAATACCGAGTGCTGAGATAAGTGTCCTGTTCCTCTTTCGGGGGAAGGTTCGCCCCCTGTTCTGCAATTTTACGGAGAACACCATTACAGCATCCCGCACCTTTGGAAACCATTCTTTTTGCAAGCTTTACCGTTTCGTTCACCGCAGCCGAGGGGGGAATTTTATCCATTCGGCAAAGCTGATATGCCCCCATTCGCATAAGACGAAGCAAGGAGAGGGGCGTTTTCTTTAAATCGCAAAACCTTCCGATTTGATAATCCAGAAAAATCCGTTCCCGTGTGACACCATAGACCAATGCGGTAATCAGACCTTTGTCCTTGGGGTCGGCTGTTTGCAGTAATTCCTTTACCACCAGATTGGAAAAGCCGCCCTTTTCCTCAATCTTTGTTAAGCCCTTGTACGCAAGCTCCCGTCCTGTCATCAGTCCCGTCTGCCCCGCATGGATAAAAGACGCAACAGCTGAGCCAAAGCCATGGCGGCGGCCGCCACATAGGTCATTGCTGCAGCACCTAATACTTTTTTTGCTCCGCGCACTTCTTCATCCTCTAAAATATAATCACTTTCCAAAATGGCAATGGCACGGCGGGATGCATTAAATTCCACCGGCAAAGTAATAATCTGAAACAAAACGGCTGCTGAGAAAAACCAGATACCAATATCCATCATCAATCCGCTTTTAAAAAACAATCCTATAATAAATAACGGAATTGCCGCCTGACTGGCAATGTTTACCACCGGCACAATGGAATTTCTGATTTTAATGGGAGCATATCCGGTAGCATGCTGAATGGCATGACCTACCTCATGTGCCGCAACACCGATTGCCGCAACAGAGGTACTGGTGCAAGTCGTGTCAGACAAATTCACAATGTTGGTTTTGGGATTAAAATGGTCGGTCAGATTTCCTCTGACACGCCCCAGCTGCACATGATAAAGACCGTTTCTGTCCAAAATCATTCTTGCCACCTGTTCCGCCGTCATTCCCCGCCGGCTGTGTACCTTCCCGTATTTTGCATAGGTAGAAGATACGTTAAACTGTGCCCAAAAGGTCAAAATCAGGGCAGGCAATACAAACATAATATAACTACTGTCAATCATCCACCACATAATCAAATCTCCTTATTTTAATAATTCCCCTGTTTGAAAACTGTTTCCCCGCATAAAGTCATGAATACTCATCATTTTCTTACCTTCGGGCTTAATTTGTTCCAGATATAACACCCCGTCACCGCAACCAACGGGAAGCCCCTTTTGTTTATCATACTCTCCGATTTCTCCCGGCTGTAAGCTTCCTTCTCCGAAGCTTGCATATCCTACCTTGATTGTTTTTCCCTGATACAGGAAAAAGCTTAAGGGCATGGGGGACAACCCCCGAATCTGATTGCAAAGCTCCCTACCCGTTTTGGGCCAGTCCAGTTTACAGGTTTCTTTCGTAATCATGGGCGCATAAGTGAACTGACTGTGGTCCTGAGGAACAGGAACCAAAGAATCAATTTGCTCCACCGTTTCCGCCAGAGCCAACGCCCCCAGCACACTTAATTTATCGTGAATACTTCCACCTGTGTCCTCAGGTGTGATGGGAATTTCTTTTTTTATCAGCATATCTCCCGTATCCAGTCCTTTATCCATCTGCATGGTGGTAACCCCTGTTACTAAGTCCCCTGCCATCACGCACCACTGCAAGGGTGCCGCACCTCTCCACTTAGGCAAAAGGGAGGCATGAACATTGATACAGCCATATTTGGGATACTCTAAAATATAGGAAGGCAAAATCTGCCCGTATGCCACCACCACAATTAAATCAGGGTTTAATTCCCGTAATTGAGGATAAAAGGCTTCATTTTTCAGAGTTTCAGGCTGAAAAACGGGAATATTCCGCTCCATTGCAAACTCTTTTACGGGAGGCGGCATCATTTTATGCCCCCGACCCTTTGGTTTATCAGGCTGGGTAACCACACCGCACACCTTCGTATGCTCTGTCAACCACTTCAGGCACTCTAACGAAAAATCAGGGGTGCCCATAAACAAAACCTTCATCGTCTATCTCCTTTAATAGTGAATTTCTCCCTGTACATGAGCGGTGTACATCACCCCGTCCAGATGATCAATCTCATGGCAAAAAGCACGGGCTAATAAGTCCTTTCCCGCAATTTGAAATTCCTTGCCGTTTCTGTCCTGTGCGGCAACGGTAACTGCCTTTGGACGCTCCACCAAGCCTGCCGCACCGGGAAGGCTTAAGCACCCTTCGTCTGTGCTTTCGGTTTCTTTGGAACGGGCAATAATTTTGGGATTGACCAGTTCAATTTTTCCTTCCCCAATGTCAATCACGGCTACCCGCCGTAAAATACCCACCTGAGGTGCCGCCAATCCTACACCGTTTCCCTCTTTCATGGTATCGTACATATCATCCAACAATGTCCAGAGCCGTTGGTCAAAGTCGGTTACCTCACGGCATTTTTTTGTCAGCACCTCATCCGGTACTGTGCGAATTGTTCTGATTGCCATATTGCATTTCCTTTCTATCTGTAAATCGACAAGTATGTTTTTGATTTCTGCTGATGTTTGCTGTGACGGTCATAAATCCGCCACAAAAGATCCGACACATCTTCACGGCATTTCAACATAATCTGCCATCGGTAATACCGATTGATTCTTGCCACGCCGCAAGGTACGGGATTTAACACCATTTCTACTCCGTCAGGCAGACCGCTGTCCGTTAACATATGATATAAATAATAAGCCTCTTTCTTTACCTCCTTGTCCGACAACCCCGTCAGCATCAAGGTAATGAACGAAAGAAAGGGCGGATATCCCAGAGTGTTTCTCATACGGATTTCCGATTTATAAAAGGCGGGATAATCCTGATGGGATGCCATCTGAATACAAGGATGCTCCGGTTGATAGGTCTGCACAATGGCTCTGCCCTTCTCATCTCCTCTTCCCGCCCGACCAAACACCTGGGTCAGACGGCTGAAGGTTTCCTCATACGCATCATAGCGTTCCCCGTTTAGCATCATATCCGCCGCCAACACTCCTACCAAGGTCACATTGGGAAAATCCAGTCCTTTTGTTACCATTTGGGTTCCCAGCAAAATATCTGCCTCCCCATTGGCAAAGCTTTCCAGCATTTTCTGATGGGAGGACTTTTTCACGGTGGTATCCTGATCCATTCGTAATACCCTTGCAGAAGGAAAATGCTTTGCAATTTCTTCTTCTGCTCTCTGAGTTCCCAGTCCGAACAACTTCACATAAGGGCTGCTGCATTGGGGACATGTTTTGGAAATCGGCTGCATATAGCCGCAGTAATGACACATTAACCGTCCCGAATGAGAATGATATTTTAACGAAATAGAGCAATTCGGGCATTCAAAGGTATAACCGCAGCTGCGGCAGGACACAAAGGTGGAATGACCCCGACGGTTCACAAACAAAATCGTTTGTTCCCCACGCTCCAGATTTCTCTTAATTTCTGTTGCCATGCGATTGGAAAAAATGGTGGTGTTTCCGTTTTTCAGTTCCTCACGCATATCCTCTATGAACACTTGAGGCAGGGCATGATGATTATATCGGTTTCCCATATAAAGCACCCGTCCCCGCAGACGGTACACATCCTGTACTCTGGGAGTAGCAGATGCCTGAAGGAGAACGGCTCCTGCCTGTTTTACCCGAAACAAAGCCACCTCTCTTGCATCATAACGGGGGGATTGCTCGGATACGTAGGTATCCTCATTTTGTTCATCAATAATAATAGCCCCCAAATCTTTGACCGGTGCAAACACGGCAGAACGGGCACCCACCACAACCTTCGCCTCTCCACGACGGATTTTTTCCCAGGAATCAAACCGTTCTCCCAAGGAAAGACCGCTGTGCAATACCGCAACGGAATCTCCAAATCTTGCACAAAAACGGCGAATGGTCTGAGGAGTCAGAGAAATTTCGGGCACAAGCATAATCGCTTGCTTTCCTTCTTTTATTACCCGCTCAATCACCTGTAAATACACTTCTGTTTTTCCGCTTCCTGTTACACCGCAAAGGAGGTACTCGCCCTCGTTTCCTATTTGCTCTAACACCGATTTTTGTTCAGTCGTTAATTGTTTGGGAGGCTCTTGCTCTGAAAAAACGGGAGCATTTCGGTCTACTGCACGGCTTTCCAGGGTCACAAACCCCTTTTCCACCAAAGCATTTAAGGAGCTTCTTCCCGCATCTGCACTGTCTAAAAGCTGAGAAACCTCCAGTTCTCCCTCCGCCTCCAACAGCTCTAAAATTCTTGCCGCAACAGGTGCTTTTGCTCCGTTCTCACTTAAATAAATAGAGAGGATCTCCGATTCTGCGCAAAGAGAGGCAACGGTTTGAGTTTTTTCTCTTGTAGGTAACAGCTTCTTTCTGCTAATTGACACCAGTTCTTTTTTCACTAAGGCATTGATCGCCGGACGGGCATTGGTCCCCAGTTGATGATTCAACTCTGTGACCGTGGACACGCCCTCATTTTCCAATAAAAACTGAACCACTGCCCATTGAACCGCACTTCGGCAGGTGCCCTGTTCCAGCACCTCCCGATTCTCCTCTTTTAGTATCACCGTTTCTTTGTATTTTAACCCCGTGCCGGGGGGAAGCATTAACCGCAATGCTTCAAAATAGGTGCAAAAATACCGATTCCGAATCCAAAACGCAAGGTTCATTGCGTTTTCATCGCACAAAGGCTCCTGGTCCAGCATGGTTTTCACTGTTTTTAATTCTGACGGTGATTCCGGTGTTTCTATTTTTACCACAAACCCTTCCGTCATACGGTTGGCATTGCCAAAAGGAACTGTCACCCTCATTCCGGGCGCCAGCTCCATGTTTTCAGGAATTAAATAGGTAAACAATTTATCAATGGCATGAACGCCCCGAGTATTCAGCGCAATCTGAGCCGCCTTCACCCCAAACTCCACTCCTTTGCCATAGTCAGAATTTCATCTGCCAAAGCGGTTTTCGTCAGTTTCGGAAACTGTTTTACAGAGCCGTCCTTGGAAAATACGGTCACCACATTGGTGTCCGTTCCAAAACCGGCTCCCTCTGTCTTTAAATTGTTTGCCACAATCATATGAAGCCCTTTGCGCTCCAGTTTTTCCTTGGCGCGCTCCTCCAGTTCTTCCGTTTCCATGGCAAACCCTACCAAAACGGCAGAAAGATTCATTTGACCAAGCTCCTGTAAAATATCAGGATTTTTCTCTAACTGTATGTCTGGAAGCTGATTTTTTTTCAGCTTTTGGTCAGCCACATGGGCAGGACGAAAATCCGCCACCGCCGCACTTTTGATAATCAAATCCATTTCAGGGGCATATTTTATGACAGCATCCCTCATCTGACAGGCAGATTCTACCCGTTCTATCTGTACCCCGTAAGGAACAGGCAAGGAAACAGGCCCCGAAACCAAGGTCACCTTTGCACCACGTCTCACAGCAGCCTCGGCAATGGCATATCCCATTTTTCCGGTGGAATGGTTGGTAAGAAACCGCACGGGATCGACTGCCTCCCGAGTGGGTCCTGCTGTCACCAGTACCGATTTTCCTTCCAAATCCTGAGGTGTGCAAAGACGGATAATATCCTCAAAAATCCGTTCCGTTTCTGCCAAACGCCCCCGACCTGTGTCACCGCAGGCAAGAAAGCCTTCATCAGGCATGGTAAAATGATACCCCAATTCCGCCAATTGTTCCATATTTCTTTGAGTAATGGGATTTTCAAACATATTGGTATTCATAGCAGGGGCAATAAGCACAGGTGCCTTTGTTGCCATGACGGTAGTGGTCACAAAGTCATCTGCAATCCCTGCATTGATTTTTCCGATGATATTGGCGGTTGCAGGCACCAACACAAGCACATCTGCCCGTTTTGCCCAGGAGATATGCTCTACCTCCCAGTCCTGACGTTGGTCAAACATTCCGCTCACAACCCTTTGTCCCGATAAGGTACTCAAGGTCAGGGGAGTGATAAATTCCTGTGCGGCCTCCGTCATCATACAAAAACACTCTGCACCCGCTTTTTTCAGCATACGAACCAGATCGCATACCTTAAAGGCAGCAATCCCACCGCATACACCGATTACAATTTGTTTTCCCTGGAGCATATTCTCAATCCTCCGTTGCTTCCTCCTGAACTTCTTCGGAACCTTCCGATTCTTCCGCATCTTCAGAAGCTTTCATTACTTTTACTTTATCATGATATAATTCATAAACCGCTTCTGTTACTTCCTTATTACTGTCACATTGGACCAAAGCTTGGGCACCCTGAGACAGCTCTCTGGCTCTCTTTGCAACTGCAATCACAAGAGAATAACGGCTGTCTGCCCGTTTCATCAGTTCTCCGATAGGGGGGTACATCATCATAATCATCACTTATCCTTTCGCTGTTCGTTTTATTCTGTTATCTTCCAGATTTGTTCCAAATCTTCAATTCTTCTTGGACGGCTCATTTTTTCCGCACGGACAATCCGCTCCAAATCGTCCACTGCTTTGTCCAACTCATCATTTTCTAAGATATAATCGTAATGACTCATCAGGGGCAGCTCCTCCATGGCACGGGTCAATCGCTTTTGTACAACCTCTTCCGTTTCTGTATTCCTACCTCTGAGCCGATCTGCCAACACTTCGGGAGCAGGAGGCAGAACAAACACATAAGTACCGCCTGTAAACTGCTTTTGTACATTTAATGCGCCCTGAACTTCGATTTCCAGAATCACATCTCTGCCCTCGTTTAACGCCTGTTCCACATATTGTTTTGGCGTGCCGTAAAAATTGTCACAATACTGCGCCCACTCCAACAATTCATTATTCTGAATCATTCCTTCAAATTCCTCTTTTGAATAGAAGAAATAATGAACGCCGTCCTGTTCACCGGGGCGGGGACTTCTGGTGGTAGCGGAAACGGATAAAAACACCTCCGGATGCCGCCTGCAGTATTCTGTGCAGATGGTTCCCTTTCCCGCACCGGAAGGACCGGATACGACAATCAAAAGACCTTTACTCATCTTCCTCCAGCTCCTCCTCAAGCATCAAATCTTCCTTGGAGGACAGACGGTTTGCAACCGTTTCCGGCTGTACCGCAGATAAAATAACATGGTCACTGTCCATCACAATTACCGCTCTTGTCCGTCTTCCGTATGTAGCATCAATTAAGGTTCCCCGTTCTCTGGCTTCCTGCACCATTCGCTTGATGGGAGCAGATTCCGGACTGACAATCGCCACAAGACGGCTTGCAGAAACCATATTACCGAATCCGATGTTAATTAACTTCATGGGTAAAACTCCTATTCAATATTCTGAATTTGTTCTCTGATTTTTTCAAACTCACTCTTCACATCTATCACAATTTTAGAAATTTCAAGATTGTTTGCCTTAGAACCAATGGTATTGATTTCACGATTCATTTCCTGCATAATAAAATCCAGCTTCTTTCCCACTGCACCGCCTGTTTGCAAGGTATGGGAAAAGCTTTGCATATGGCTTTCCAACCGAACCAATTCTTCGTCAATGGCGGTTTTTTCCGAGAAAATCGCAACCTCGGTTAATAACCGCTGAGGATCAGGCTCTGCT
>JAZURC010000036.1:0-11316 GCA_045606005.1 Clostridia bacterium | reverse complement strand
CATGGCTACGATCCGACTTCTTTGCTTCTTTGGCAAAGTAGGCAAAATCCTCGCCACCCATAAAGGGAGCGGTTTCCCGTATTACATTTTCTTCTCCAAGAACCTCTTTTCCTGTACGGAACAATAATTCGGTCAACTCAGGATTATTATACACAGGCGGATACAGCTTACGAAAAGTGTAATCACATTGTACCCCGTTTTGTTTGCATATTTTTCTGGCAAGCTTACCAATTTCTTCTTCCATTTTCTGTCGCAATTCTGGGGTAAAGGTTCTCACAGTCCCAAAAATGGTAACACTGTCAGGTATCACATTAAAGGAATTCCCCCCGTTTACCGCACAAACACTGACCACGCAAAGCTTGTCTTGCATTTCTTGTCCCAAAGAAGTAATGGCGGTGACAAGTTCTGACGCCACGGGCAAAGGATTTGTTGCCAGATGAGGATACCCTCCATGACCACCTTTTCCCGTAACCGTAATGGCAAATTCATCGGGAGAGGCATAATAATGCTCCGGCTTACAGGCAATTTTTCCAACCTCAAGCCCCGGTTTTACATGAAGTGCCGCAGCAGCAGAAATACCCTTTGCCACGCCTTCCAAAATCATCGGCTCTGCGCCTCCCGCCCCTTCTTCTGCCGGTTGGAATACAAACCGCACCTTTCCGTTTTCAGGAGGGTTTTCACAAAACAACGCAATACAACCAAGGAGACAGGACATATGAATATCATGTCCGCAGGCATGCATCTTTCCCGTATTTTTTGATGCAAAAGGGAGGTTTGTTTCCTCCGTTACAGGCAAAGCATCCATATCTGCCCGCAATAAAATCACAGGGTCACCGTTTCCGATTTCCGCTACAATTCCCGTTTTGGCAATGCCAAATTGAAAGTTCACGCCCCATTCTTTTAATACATCGCAAATAATCTGAGCGGTTTTGACTTCCTCAAATTCCAGCTCAGGATATTGATGCAACAGTCTTCTAATTGGTATAATTTTTTCTAATAACGCATTTTTTTCCAATTAAAAACACCTCTTCACTGTATAGTATATCATACCAAGAGGTGTTTGTAAAATGAAATTTTGATTACAAAAATTTTCCCAACAGTAACAAAAGAGCCGCACCGGGCAGTCCTAAAAATCCTGTCAGCAATACGCTGAACAGATTGATTCCTACCGTCACGCCTGTAATTCCCTGCAGAAAATTAAATCCAACCAACACTGCAAGACCCGTCAGACTGTTTATCATCAATCGCAATAATAATTTCAACGGCTTTAAAAACAGGCGGATTGCTACCAATACCAACAAAATTCCAACCACAATGACAATCGGTTCACTCATGTCCATCCCTCCCATATTACTGTATGAAAGGACAAAGGAGAAAATGATAAAGAGGATGAGAAAATGTCTTTACAAAATAGAAAAACCATGATACAATACTGTATCAGGAGGTACTTTATTATGCAAAAAAAATATCTATTTCCTTTTCTAAGTGTGTTGCTAACTATAATTATACTTCCAAGTGTCCATACACATGCCGACTATATTCCAACTGAAGCCAAGATCTTTCATCTTACACTGCTTCAGGAAGGAGAATTGCCGGATATAACACCAATTCCAGAGGAAGATTTGCCGCTCTGTGAAACAATACGAACGGCATTGCTTCAAAAAGAGGAAAAAATATCAGTTTACTATCCTGAGAAATCCAATCAAAAACTTGTAAAATTATACGAAAATTTAATTAACAATTCTCCCATGCTGTATGATGTTCTTGGAACGGTTTCTATTTATCAAAAAACCAATGATAAATACGTCATATATCCTCAGTATAAGTCTGATACAATAAACGGAAGTGCTCTCTTTTCGTCAAGAGCTTCATCAAATGCCGTAACAGAAGCCGTTAATGATATCCTTAATCAGGTAACCAACGAAATGAGCGATGTAGAAAAAATGCTTGCGGTCCATGACTATATTCTGACTCATTATGAATACGATTTAACTTATTCCTACTACTATGCCGATGATTTTTTTACGCATAAAAGAGGAGTTTGTAATGCCTATGCTCTTGCCTTTAAACATATTATGGATTTGCTGGAAATTCCTTGTACAACAGTGATAAGCCGAGAAATGAATCATGTATGGAATATGGTAAATACCAATGGAAAATGGTATCATATTGATGTTACTTGGGATGATCCTATCAATGACTCCTATGGACAGGCATACCATAATTATTTTATGTTAAGCGACGAAGCTATCGGAAATGCGGAACATGACCACTACAGTTGGAGTGCAAGCTACAAAGCAACCGACACCTCTTACGATAATTATTATTGGATTAATACACGTTCTCCCTTGCAATATTACCAAAAACGTTGGTACGGAATTAATTACGAAAATAATGTATTCAGTTTTTCTGTTAAGGATAACAAAGTAACTGAGTATAATTCGAAAAATTGGTATCAGGCACAAAATATTTACGACGGAACGATGTATCTGTTGGACCAAGAATTTTATTTATACAAAATTTCCTTTCCAGAATTAGATTCTTTTGAACCCGTTCTGATTGCCCGTTTTAGTGATGCGGCAGCAAATGAACTTAACGGTCTGTACATGGAGGATGGCTATTTTAAATATGCCTGTGCAAATGAAAAATATTATTTGCTTGATGATAACGACACAGCACTATACCATAATTATTATACCTACCGGACTTTTTTTCTGTTAATTTAAGCGATTATAAAAACAATCAACCTTGTGGCGAACATCTTACTTGGAAGCTGGATAGCAAAGGGACACTGACAGTTTCGGGAACCGGTGATATGTGGGATTTTTATTCGCAACCCCCTTGGTATAAATATCTGGATAGCATCACATCGGTAATCATTCATAAAGATGTTACAAAAATAGGTTATAATGCCTTTAAAGGCTGTAATAACATAAAAAAAATAACAATTCCAAAATGTGTTCTGACCAAAAATATACGAAATGTATTTCCTGATTCCTATAAAAAAATAACGGATATTACATTAGATAAAAACACAAAAACCATTGAAGATTATGCGTTTTACGGTTGCATAAATTTAACCAATATTAAAATTCCAGATGGTGTTACATCAATCGGGAAGGATGCGTTTTTTAATTGCAACCAATTAAAAGATATTACCATTCCCAACCATGTTTTAAAAATAGAGAATGAAGCATTTCGATATTGCAGTAATTTAACTTTTATTAATCTTCCAAATACCCTTACTTCAATTGGAAATAACGCTTTTGCCGATTGTAACAATTTAACTGAGTTATTTATTCCGGGCAGCATTACAACACTCGGTAACGGCGCATTCCGAAATTGCAGTAACCTTCAAAATGTGACTATTTCCAAAGGTGTTGAAGCAATTGGTGATAATGCTTTTTATAATTGTACCCAATTAAAAAGTTTAACATTGCCAAAAAGCATTACAACTATCGGTGCGTCTTCTTTTTCTTTTGCCAATAAATTGACGGATATTTATTACAGTGGCAATCGGATACAATGGGCTCTTATTGCAGGAGTTGAAACTTCCGGTTTGTATAACAATGCGACCATTCACTATATTGACCAATTTTATAAAATATCCTGTCTCATACAGTCAATAAATACAGAGAACGAATTAAAAATAACCGCAGCAGTAACAAATAATACCTCAACTCAAAAAAATGCCATAGCCTTTGTTGCGGTTTATAGCAGTCAAGATATATTAAAGGGAGCAGCATTTACCCCTGTTTCCATACCTGCACAAAATATACCCACACTCACTTTTTCTATAAAAAATTATACTTATGAAAAAGATGATATGATTAAGCTGTTCTTATGGGATAATTTGAATTCTATTGCCCCTCTGAGTAGTCCTGAAGAATTAAAAGTAGTAAATTCAAAACAATGGGCTCCTTTACTTTTTGTTCCAACTCCATCGTCTTTTTATGTTTCAAATTTTTAAAAAAGGTACCCCGCACCGAATTGGTGCGGGGTATTTGCTTATTATTCGTCTTTACTTTTCTGTGCCTCTTCTATAATTTTTTGTGCAATGTTGGGAGGCGCTTCCTCATATCGTTCAAAGGTGAAGGTAAAGCTTCCTCTGCCCCCTGTTGCAGAACGAAGGTCGGTGGCATACTTGGTCATTTCGCCCATGGGTACTTCTGCAATGACCTCACCCGGATTCATTCCCAGCACACGGCCCCGACGCTTATTGATACCGCCGATGATGTCACCCATATAAGAATCGGGAACATGCACCTCTAAGCGACCCACAGGTTCCAGCAACACCGGCCCTGCTTCTTCCAGACCCTTTTTGTAAGCAAGAGATGCCGCTACTTTAAACGCCATTTCAGAAGAATCCACAGGGTGGTAAGAACCGTCCACCAGAGTTGCTTTCAGGTTCACAACAGGATATCCTGCCAAAACACCGTGAGCAATACATTCCTGCAAGCCCTTTTCAACAGCGGGGAAGTAGTTCTTGGGAACAGCACCGCCAAAAATTTGCTCTGTAAATTCCAGTTCCGGTTTGTCGCCCGGTTCAAACTCAATCCATACATGACCAAACTGACCATGACCGCCGGATTGCTTTTTATGCTTTCCTTCCACTTTTACCTTTTTGCGGATGGTTTCGCGGTAAGCAACCTTGGGTTCAATCAAGTCCACAGAAACACCGAATTTTGCCTTCAGCTTACTCACCGTCACCTCCAAATGCTGTTCACCAAGACCTGACAACAGCATTTGCTTGGTTTCGGTATTATTCTGCAATTTTAAGGTAGGATCTTCTTCCAATAATTTGTGCAAGCCTGCACTGATTTTTTCTTCGTCGCCCTTTTCCTTGGTTTTGACAGCCAGTGACATAGCAGGAACGGGGAACTGGATGCCTTCTAACACAATGGGTTTACCTGCTGAACACAGAGTTTGCCCTGTTTTTGTCTTAGCCAGCTTTGCAACAGCACCGATATCTCCCGCTGTAATTTCAGGCACTTCAATTTGCTTTTTCCCTCTGACAACATATAATTTACCTATCTTTTCCTGTTCTCCGGTAGAGGCATTAAGCACCTGGGAATCCGCTTTGATACTGCCTGAGAACACACGGAAATAGGACATTTTCCCAACATAGGGGTCAGCTACGGTTTTAAACACCAGTGCAGACAAACTGTCCTCTGCACCCAACTCTATCGTTTCTTCTTTTCCGGGCACATTTCCCTCTACCTTATCAGAAGGCATGGGCATATATTTCACAATCGCATCCAGCAAAAGAGATACACCTCCGCCCGTTAAGGCACTTCCGCAGAAGACAGGCACGATCGCACCGGAACGAACACCCGCCTTAACTGCCTTTACAATCTCTTCTTGAGTGAAGTCTTCCCCTGCAAAATATTTTTCCATCAAAGAATCTTCTGTGACTGCAATGGTCTCTTTAATCATATCAATAAATTTTTCAATGCCTTCTTCCAACCAATCAGGCATATCGCAATCGGTCAGCTCGATACCGGTACCGTTTTTCGCTTTTTTATGTACCAAATCTACAAAACCGGTCAGCTTTCCATTTTCTTTTATGGGTGCCACAAAAGGCATTACCGCCGTACCGAAGCATTCTCTCAGTTGTTCAACTACCTTGGTATAACCGGAATTTTCATCGTCCATTTTATTGACAAAAATGATAGAAGGAATTCCTCGCTCCTGAGCATAATTCCAAGCTTTTTCAGTCCCTACCGAAACACCTGATTTTCCGCTGACAGGAATCAGCGCAGCATCAGCAACCCGAATCCCTTCCATCGCCTCTCCGGCGAAATCGAAGTAACCCGGTGTGTCCAGCATATTTATTTTACAACCATTCCATTCGAAAGGCAACAGTGCAGTACTGATTGAAATGGTTCTTTTGATTTCTTCCGGATCAAAGTCAGAAACGGTATTTCCGTCTGCCACCTTGCCCCAGCGGTCAGATGCGCCTGCCATGTGCAGGCAAACCTCCCCTAATGTTGTTTTGCCCGCATGTCCGCCTGAAACCAAGCAGATATTACGGATGCTTTCCATCGGGTAATTCTTCATATTATAAATCCTCCTTGTAACTATATTTACTTGCACAAACAAGCTATGTTACCATTATATCACCTTTTTTGGATATTTTCCATAGTTTTTTTAAAATTTTTTAAATATACCTCGAAAAAATGCACAAAGTTTTGTTTAAAATATAGGAAATTTAAACAAAAACCCTATTTCTCGTTGAATTAATATGAAAAAACTGGTATAATAGAAAGAGAAATTTAAAAAAAGGAAGTCTTACACAATGATATTACAACCCAAAAAAAATTTACAGGGAGAACTGACCGTTCCTCCTGATAAATCTATTTCTCACAGAGCTGTTTTATTCTCCTCGCTTGCAAAAGGAGCGTGCCACATTAAAAATTTTTTGGAATCGGACGACTGCTTATCCACCATTTCCTGTATGCGACAGCTGGGGATAACCATTGAGCAAAAGGGCACAGAGGTAAAGGTAAGAGGCAAGGGTCTTCACGGTTTACAAAAGCCCTCTGATTTACTGTACACCGGCAATTCCGGCACCACTACAAGATTGCTGACTGGGATTTTATGCGGTCAGAATTTTGTTTCTCAAATCAGTGGGGACCTTTCTATCTGCCGCCGTCCTATGAAACGGATCATCGCCCCTCTTTCTCAGATGGGGGCAGACATTTCCTCTCAAGAAGGGTTTTGTCCCATGACCGTTTCTCCTGCCAAATTACAGGGCATTTCTTATCAGATGCCTCAGGATTCCGCTCAGGTAAAATCTGCGGTTTTACTGGCAGGACTCTATGCAGACGGTGTGACCTCCGTGACAGAAAACAATCAATCAAGAGACCACAGCGAGCAGATGCTGTCCGCCTTTGGCTGTCAAATGAACAGGTCGGGAAACACCGTTTCTCTGACCCCACCCGAAGAATTATATCCTTGCGATATTGAGGTAGTGGGGGACATTTCCTCTGCCTCATTTTTCTTAGTGGCAGGAGCAATTTTACCAAACTCCTGTATTACCGTAAAAAATGTGGGAATGAACCCCACCAGAACAGGTATTATTGATGTTTTACTGCAAATGGGGGCAAGGCTGACCATTGAAAATGAAAGAATGGTGGGAGGGGAGCCGGCAGCGGATATTACGGTGCGGTCCTCTGGTTTGAAAGGGGTGTCTTTCGGAGGGGAAATCATGCCTCGGTTGATTGACGAAATCCCAATTATCGCAGTTGCCGCCGCTTTTGCAACAGGAGAAACGGTGATATCCGGAGCGCAAGAACTGAAGGTCAAGGAAACCAACCGAATTGACACGGTGTGCGGAGAACTGAAAAAGGCGGGTGTCAGAGTGACTCCCACCGACGACGGCATGGTGATTCAAGGCGGTGCACCCATTTTTGGTGCCTCCTTTGAAAGCCACGGGGACCACAGAATTGCCATGGCTTGTGCCATTCTTGCCTTAGGTGCAACGGGCGAAAGCGAGCTTCACAATCCGGAATGTGCCTCTGTTTCCTTCCCTAACTTTTTTGAACTATTACATCGGTTATGGTCATGACCACCGGTAAAACCGGTGGCTTGCACTTAGCCTATAAGGCTATTTTGTTGGCGGCGCCTCAAGGCGCGCCGAAACGGTTTGCCAACTGCATAACTATTACGGGCTGCTCCACAAGTGGGGCGGTCTTTTAATTCGCCCTTTTTTATCGGCTCACCCGTAAACGGGTCAATATATTCTTGCAAATTAATTTGATCGCTCGCTATATCTTCTTGCAACTGATTTTTTATGTATTGTTGTATTGCCTTTTTGTTTCTTCCCACCGTGTCTACATAATATCCTTTGCACCAAAATTGCCGATTTCCATATTTGTATTTTAAATTTGCATGCCTATCAAATATCATCAACGAACTTTTTCCTTTTAAATACCCCATAATTTGTGATACACTATACTTTGGCGGTATTGATACAAGCATATGAATATGGTCTGGACAGGCTTCTGCCTCTATTATTTCCACTCCTTTATACTCACATAATTTTCTCAATATATTTCCTATATCCGCCTTTATCTTTCCATATATCACTTGCCTACAATATTTTGGTGCGAATACTATATGGTACTTGCAATTCCACGTGGTATGTGATAAACTATCTGTATCAAGTTTCATTCTTGATTACCTCCTTTGATTTTTTATGCGGTTGGCGAACCTGCATATATTATATCATAGGAGGTTTCTTCTTTCTACTCATAGCTATAAGCTTTTTAGAACCACAGGCATAGCCCGTGGTTTTCGTTGCACAAAAAAATTTCCTCAGAGAAAACTCTGAGGAAAATTTCTACTATTTATATTTCTACTATGACAGGCAGAATCATGGGACTGCGTTTGGTGGAATCGTAAATAAACTGTCCCAACTGATTTTTCACTGAGGATTTTAACGAGTTCCAATCTCTTGCCCGTTTATTGGCAGATGCCAGCACACAATCATGCACCACATCCCGCATTTGCTCCATTAAATCTTCCGATTCTCTTACATAAACAAAACCACGGGTAATAATATCCGGTTCCTGAATCAATTCGCCGTTGTCACCGGAAAGGGAGATCACCGCAACAATCAACCCGTCCTGTGCAAGATGTTTTCTGTCACGCAGTACAATATTCCCTACATCTCCCACTCCCAAACCGTCTACCAAAACTTTTCCTGCAGGCACAGTGCCGTTTATTTTGGCTGAATCAGAAGTGAACTCCAGTACTTTTCCGATATCCATAATAAAGCTGTTCTGCGAAGGAATCCCCATCAGCTCTGATAATTCTTTGTGAATACAAAGATGACGGTACTCTCCGTGAACGGGGATAAAGAATTTAGGCTTTGTCAGTGCCATGATCAATTTCAGTTCTTCCTGACAGGCGTGCCCAGAAACATGAACCTCTGCCAGGGAAGATTCGTAAATTACTTCTGCTCCCTTTTTGAACAGCTCATTGACCACTCTTGATATCAGCTTTTCGTTACCGGGAATGGGATTTGCGGAAATAACAACCAAATCATTGGAGGTGATTTCCACTTTTTTATGGTCGGAAAATGCCATACGGGTCAAGGCTGACATTTCTTCCCCTTGACTTCCTGTTGTAATCAACACAACCTTGTTGGCAGGATACCGATTGATTTCCTCCAGATCAATCAAAACATTGGAAGGAATTTTGATATACCCCAGTTCACTGGCAACTGAGATAACATTGATCATACTGCGTCCGGAAATGGCAACCTTTCTTTTATTCCGGGCGGCCGCATCAATAATCTGCTGAACACGGTGAATATTGGATGCAAAAGTTGCAATGATAATCCGTTTCTGACAATCCTTGAAGATATCGCGAAAAGACATTCCTACCGTCCGTTCACTCATGGTAAACCCTGCGCGTTCTACATTGGTGCTGTCCATACAAAGAGCAAGCACCCCTTCCCTGCCAAGCTCACCAAAACGGGTCAGGTCAATCATTTCGCCCTGAATGGGGGTAGAATCAATTTTAAAGTCGCCTGTGTGAATCACAACCCCTACAGGTGTGTGAATCGCCAGCGCAACCGCATCTGCAATGGAATGATTGGAACGGATAAACTCAACTTCAAAGCATTCCAGATGCACTCTGTCCCCCGGTGAAACCACTCGAAGGCTTGCACAGTCCTGCAAGTGAAATTCCTTTAATTTATGTTCTACAATTCCTAACGTCAGTCTTGTACCGTAAATAGGAACATTGATTTCCTGCAATACATAAGGAAGCGCACCAATGTGATCCTCATGCCCGTGGGTCAGTACAATCCCGCGAATTTTCTCCCTGTTTTTCCGCAGATAGGTAATATCCGGAATCACCAAATCAATTCCGGGCATTTCCTCATCCGGAAAGGCGGAACCGCAGTCAACTAAAATGATGTTATTTCCGTATTCAAACACTGTCATGTTCTTCCCGATTTCATGCAATCCGCCTAAGGGAATCATCTTTAATTTTGATTTTTTTGCCACAAAGAAACCTCCGTTTTCCTTTAATATTGTTATGATTTAAAATTGTAATTTTCACGAGCATTACAATTTTGAAATTCAGATTCACGCACCGAAACAAAAGCACAATAAGAAACGCTCCCCTTTTGAAAGGAAAGGGAGCTGACAAAAACTTTGTGCCGCCCGATTATTCTGTTTTCGTTTCCGTTCCCGACGATGAACTTTTTCTCGTAAAAATCCACCTATCGGCGCATCATCTTCGTTTATTATACCAAATCTAAGCAAAATTGTCAATCTTTTTTTCTATCCCTCATAGTATTTCTTCTCTTGGAAAATTTATGCTACAGAAAAGAATTTTCAGAAAATTGGAAAAAACCCTTGCATTTTTTTTTTTGATATGCTATAATAAGTAAAGCATGAGAAATGTGCGGATATTATTTTGATAGGAGGGTGCGGTAAATGGGTATCGCGTTAAATATTGTATATTTGGTAATATGCGTTGCACTGATTTTTGTTGTTTTGATGCAGTCGGGTAAACAAGCAGGCTTGTCCGGAAGCATTGCCGGTGGTGCTGAAACCTTTTTCGGTAAAACAAAGGCAAGAACAATGGATGCGATGTTAGGAAAGTTGACCAGCATTTGTGCTGTGTTGTTTGTTATTCTGGCGGTTGTGCTTCATTTTGTTCTGTAAGTATGATTTATGAGGATGCCACGCATACTAAGTGCGTGGCATTTTTATTTTGTCCACCCCATCAATAAAATTATGAAAAGGAAATTTTATGACCAGAAAAGAAAGAATTTATGAATTTATGCAGCAAAAGGAATATCTTCCTCTGAGATTGGAGGAACTGGCGGCGGTATTGGAGGTTCCTGTGGATGATATTCCCCTTTTGGCAGGCATTTTAAATGAACTTCAGCAGGAAGGAAAAATTGTTCAAACAAAAAAGAAACGCTTTGCTCCCACTGAAAGCTTAGGGTTGATCACAGGCCGTTTTCAGGGACATGAGCGGGGCTTTGGTTTTGTCTTAAACGAGCCTTCCGATTTATTTATCCCGTCCGATGCTCAGATTGGAGCTCTCCACGGAGATTTGGTTCTTGCAAAAGTAACCCGAGGTGGCAAAAGACAAGAAGGCGAAATTGTAAAAATTTTAGAACAAAGTCGGATCGTAGCCATGTCGTTCTGTGAGCCAAGGAGGTGTGGAAGTGCCTTGTCTTCCTAAGACCGCTTGGCCTCCGACTTCTCTCCACGGAGATTTGGTTCTTGCAAAAGTAACCCGAGGTGGCAAAAGACAAGAAGGCGAAATTGTAAAAATTTTAGAACA
>JAZURC010000035.1:0-4980 GCA_045606005.1 Clostridia bacterium | reverse complement strand
CTAAATTCCAATCCTGTACTTTTGATCCAATCCATCATCATGCAATCATCCTTGGTAGGCTTGTGTCTGCTGTCGACCAATAAAAAAATGGTTGCAAGATACGGACTTTCCTCCAGATATTCATTGATCATATCTGCCCATTTCTGTCTTTCCGACCAGGAAACCTTGGCATAACCGTATCCCGGTAAATCAACAAAATATAGTTTATTTTCAATGTTATAAAAATTGATTGTTGCGGTTTTTCCCGGACTGGCACTGATTCGTGCCAGTTTATTGCGGTTACACAGCTTATTGATCAAAGATGATTTCCCTACATTTGACCTTCCCGCAAATACAATTTCAGGATAACCGCCCTTGGGATATTGTTTTTTAGAAACTGCCGAAATAGTCAGTTCAGCTTGATTTACATTCATACTATACTCCTATTGACGGATGTCGATGTTATTTTCAACTTGTGACGGAAAAAATGATGTTTCCTTTGGTTCCAGCTTTTTCGTCAAAGACAATTCAATGACTTCCTCCATTCGACTGACCGGAACAAATTGCATGGAATCGCGAATTTCCTCGGGAATATCTTCCAAATCCTTGCGATTGTCCTCAGGCATTAACACGGTTTTCATTCCTGCACGATAGGCAGCCATTGATTTCTCTTTCAAACCGCCTATGGGAAGAACTCTTCCCCGAAGGGTAATTTCTCCTGTCATTGCAACATCATGGCGAACGGGAATTTTGGTTAAGGCAGAAAGAATTGCCGTTGCCATGGTAATTCCGGCTGACGGACCGTCTTTCGGGGTCGCACCCTCGGGGACATGAATATGCAAATCCTTGTTTTTATAAAATTCTGCATCAATTCCCAATGCTTCTGCTTGTGAACGAAGGAAGCTGATAGCAGCTTTCGCAGATTCCTGCATCACATCCCCAAGCTGACCGGTTAATTCCACCTTGCCGTTTCCATCCATGACGTTGACTTCAACCGTTAGCGTTACCCCGCCAACAGAGGTCCATGCCAAGCCGTTTGCAACACCGATTTCATCCTGTTCCTTCATTAAGTCCACATGATATTTTTGTTTTCCTAAATATTGTTCCAGATTTTCGGAGGTTACTTTAACAGATTTTGTTTTTCCGTCTGCAATCTGACGGGCAACTCTGCGGCATACTGTGCCGATTTCCCGTTCTAATTGACGAACTCCCGCTTCCCGAGTGTAAAAATCCAAAATATCCGCAACCGACTTTTCATCAAAACTAATTTGTTTTCCGTTTAATCCGTTTTCTTTTCTTTTTTTCGGAATCAGATATTGCTCTGCAATTTTTTTCTTTTCATAATTGGTATAACCGGAAATATCAATCACTTCCATACGGTCAAGCAAGGGTGCCGGAACCGTATCCAACTGATTTGCAGTTGTGATAAACATGACCTGAGACAAATCAAAAGGAACCTCAAGATAATGGTCACGAAAAGCATGATTTTGTTCGCTGTCAAGGACTTCCAGCATAGCTGATGCGGGGTCACCCCGAAAATCATGACTCATCTTATCAATTTCATCCAACAAAATCAAAGGATTGTTTGATTTTGCCTGTCGAAGGGCGTTAATCAATCTTCCGGGCATTGCGCCAATATAGGTTTTCCTATGACCTCTGATATCCGCTTCATCCCGTACACCGCCTAAAGAGAGCCGAACATAATTTCTTCCCAAGGCTTTGGCAACTGATTTGGCAACCGATGTTTTTCCCACCCCCGGAGGTCCTGCCAAACAAAGAATGGGGCCTTGCAATGTTCCTGTCAATTTCTTGACTGCTAAAAATTCCAGAACCCGCTCTTTGACATCTTTTAAGCCATAATGGTCTTTATCCAGTATTTTTTGAGCACGGCTTAAATCAACTGTTTCTTTTGTGGAAATATTCCAGGGCAATTCACAAACAATATCCAAATAGGAACGCAAAACAGATGCTTCTTGAGAAGAGGAAGGTAATTTCTCCAATCGTTCCAATTCTTTATCCAATTTTTCCCGGGTTTCACCCGTCAGCCCAAACTGATCAAATTTTGCTCTGTATTGCTCAATTTCTTCTTCGCCGGTATCTCCCAGTTCATTTTGAATCGCTTTCATTTGTTCACGCAAAAAATATTCGCGTTGATTTTGATCCATCTGACTTTTTACCATGTGATTGATTTTCTGCTCTGCCTGTAATATGGTCAGTTCACGAAGCAACATGGAAATCAATAGCATAATACGGCGGTATGGGTCAAACTCCTGTAACAGTTTTTGTTTTTCTTCTACCTTCAAAGAAACTCCTGATGCAATAACATCCGTCATCCGATCGGCATCATCCATATACTTAACGGTGCGTAACGCATCGTCCGGTGTTTTCCCTGTTACATGGCGGTATTCATCGAAAACTTCCACCAGCTTACGCTTCATTGCCTCTTCTTCCTCGGGTTCAAGGCGGGGAAAGGCTTCTTCTCTTTGGGTGACTTCACATGCAAGAAATTTTTCCCCTTCAAAAATACGGGAAAGCTTTGCACGGCTTATTCCTTCCACCAAAACACGAATACCATCCCCGGGAAGCTTTAACATTTGCTTCACTCTGGCGATGGTTCCTGTTGAATATAAATCCTGTCGATTGGGTTCTTCTATGTCAGCCGATTTTTGCGTTACAAAAAAGACTAGCTGATTATGTGCCATTGCCTCTTCCAATGCAGCAATAGATTTTTTCCTTGCAATATCAAAATGCATCAGCATATAAGGAAAAATCACGACTCCCCGTAAGGGAATGACAGGTAAAATTTGTTTTTGAATAATGACTTTATTTTCTTCCAAAGACTCACATCCCTGTTTTTTTATCTATTTCAACCTATATATTATACCACAAAACAGACATAGATACAATAACTTTTTTAATTTTTGTCCGAATCTTTTACATGAACATGATTTCCAAGATGTTCAATGCAATATTCATGATATCCGTCACAACCGGAGCAATAGCGAAATTCAAGATTGGGGTCATCCAGTTCTGTTCTTTTGCAAACCTCACATTGATGCCGAATCACCTGTAACCGGTCACGGGAAACATTTCTTTTTTGCTGAAAATTCTGTCGATTCTTCCGAACTGCAGAACGATTTTTCATCCATTGGAATAATTCTTCGTAAAAGAACAAAACAAATGTCATAACTCCAACAAGTGCCATTAACTTTGCTCCCCAACCGGGTAAAACAACTGCTTCATATACTGCATAAATTCCATAAAAAACGGCAAGATATTTCATCTTTATGGGAATAATCATAAACAACAGAATCGTATAATCAGGAAACAGATATCCGAATGCCAAAAATAAGGATAAATTGATGGGTGCTGCCGTTACCACCGGAACACCGCTGATAAGGGAAATCACAATCGTTATAATCACATTGCAAGCATAGTATAGTGTAAATATAAAACTACCCAATTCGCGTTCTAACGCTTCCCCCACCACATAATAAAAGTAAAAAACGAAGGCAGCAAACAAAATATTGCCCACAGGCATTAAAAAAATAAAACTGAGCAATCTCCACACCTGACCATTTAACACTTGCGAGGGAAGCAGGCATAGTAAATCAATAGTGCGAATCCCTAAAAACCCAAGCAAATAGACGATTACACTGACTATTACCACATATCGCATTAAATCAGGAATTCCTTTGTATTTATATTGGATTTGATGTAAAAAACGAATCAATGAAAATCCCTTCCTTTCTTAAAAAACGAATGCCCCCGTATCCGAGGGCATCACAATTACAGTTCTAATTCAGAGGTACAGTGAGGACATCTGGTTGCTTCTTTTGCAATTTCGGACTTACAATACGGACACATACGAGGTTCTTCCGACGGTGCTTCCGGTTTTTTAAACTTACTCATAAAGTTGACGAACAGGAAAATAATCAGTGCAACCAACAAAAAATCAAGCAAGGAGGATATAAAATTCCCGTATGTCAAACAAGAAGCCCCCGCCTCCTGTGCAGCTTCCAATGTTTCATATGAGTTCCCGTCCAATGCAACAAACAGATTGGAAAAATCCATTCTGCCGGTAAAAATACTGATGATGGGAGTAAATACATCATTTACCACAGAGGTAACAATTTTCGTAAAAGCAGACCCAATCATCATACCAACGGCCAAGTCAATTACATTCCCACGAAATGCAAACTCCTTAAATTTTCGAATAAAATTTCTCATTATATCTCACGTCCTTTTATTTTTCTTTTGTTGTATAAACACCTCTGTCCCGCCCTGCCAAATCATGAATGATATGAGGGACGGCGAAGGATTTATCCTGATTGATTAAGCCATAAACCTCATTCGCCTGATCAAAACCAATTTCAAAAACAAGCTTTCCGCCTTTTTTTAAATGCCTTGACGCCAGAGGAATGATTCGTTTATAAAAAACCAAGCCGTCTTCCCCACCGTCAAGAGCTGAAATGGGTTCGTAGTCTTTCACATCTATCTCCAATCCTCTAATCACTTCAGTACGAATATACGGCGGATTGGAAATAATCAAATCAAACAGTTCTTCCGGTTCTTCTGTTAAAATATCCATTTTCTGAAAAGAAATACTGACCTTATTTTCATCTGCATTTTTTTTGGCACATTCCAATGCTTGTTCTGATTTATCTACGGCATACACCTTTGCACGAGGAAAGAGCTTTGCCAGACTGATTGCAATACAACCGCTCCCTGTTCCAATATCTAAAATAGTCGGTTCATTTGTGTTTAATAAGGCTGCGGCAAACTCCACAACACACTCTGTATCCCCTCTTGGAATTAAAACTTCGGAATTCACAAAAAAGCGACTTGACATAAATTCTTTTTCACCGCACAAATAGGCTATCGGCTCCCCTGCCAATCGTCTGTCGAGTAAAGAATCAAATTCCTTTACCTTACTTTCCTCTGCCTGCTTTTCACTCATGAGAACCAGACCGATTTCATCCGTGCTCCATAGATGCTTCA
>JAZURC010000034.1:0-2293 GCA_045606005.1 Clostridia bacterium | reverse complement strand
GGCTAAGAACCGTAGCGGCTGTTGAGGAAATCTCCTAGGCTGTTCTGACGAGGTGCATACAGGATTGCAGTACGGACTAAGTGGTAATTCAGTCCCGTTTTCGGCGACGAAGCGGACGGCACTTGAAAGGGAAACCGCCCCCCTGGCAACAAGTGGGCAGTGCCGTGGGAAATCCTACTGAACCTAAGCCGTAGAATTTACTGTATGCACCGACCACTTACATTACAAAATTCGGGGGTTTTCCGGATGGAAAAACAGGAAAAGAAAAAAACGAATCTATATATTAAAACCAGTAAAATCGGAATGAAAAAAAAT
Source organism: Clostridia bacterium (assembly GCA_045606005.1). GTDB lineage: Bacteria > Bacillota > Clostridia > HGM11514 > HGM11514 > SIG438. The sequence continues at coordinate 1,978 of JAZURC010000034.1, read as the reverse complement.
AATAAAAAATGGATTATCAGCATTTTTTGCTGGGCTTTTTTGATTTCCCTGCTTATCGGTTATGCCTCTTCGGCGGCAACAGGAAATATGGGAATTGGATTTGCGTTGATGGTTCTGATTTTCATTATCGGTATTGGAATTTTGTTTGACATGATTGGCGTTGCGGTAACAACAGCGGAGGAAACACCTTTTCACGCCCTTGCCTCAAAAAAGGTAAAAAGTGCGGAAACGGCTGTGTGGCTCATTCGTAATGCGGAAAAGGTGTCCAGCTTTTGCAATGATGTAATCGGTGACATTGCGGGAGTTATCAGCGGAACAATGTCTGCGGTAATCGTGGCACATTTGTTTACGGCAGGGTCAAATGCGGAATTTTACATGGGCATTGTGACCACTGCGGTGATTGCATCTTTGACGGTAGGGGGGAAAGCAATCGGAAAAGGAACGGCAATGCGTCATTCCAATCAGATTGTGTATCTGGCATCAAAGGTGATTTTTATTTTTCAAAAAAGAAAAGACAGGAGGGATTGATTATGATATTGGATCAAATCAAGAATCCTTCTGATGTAAAAAAACTGAATGAATCTGAACTTCGGCAGCTTGCGTTGGAGATTCGTGCTTTTTTAGTGGAATGTGTGTCACGAAAGGGCGGGCATCTTGCCTCAAACTTAGGAGTGGTGGAGCTGACGTTGGCACTTCACTATGTGTATTCTCTGCCGGAGGATAAGATTATCTGGGATGTGGGACATCAAAGCTATGTCCACAAACTGCTCACAGGACGAAAAGAAGAATTTGAATATTTGCGTCAGTGGGGCGGTATGGCAGGCTTCCCCAAAACATCAGAAAGTAAGTATGACAGCTTTAATACAGGGCATAGCTCAACCTCTATTTCCGCAGCCTATGGTCTTGCGAAAGCGCGAGATTTAAAAGGAAATTCTTCCAAGGTGATTGCGGTCATCGGGGATGGCTCTATGACAGGCGGTATGGCGTTTGAAGCACTCAATAATGCCGGTGCAACCGATACGGATATGCTGGTGGTGCTCAACGATAACAGTATGTCTATTTCCGAAAATGTAGGGGGATTTTCTCAGTATTTGAACCGTTTGACCAACAGGGAAGGGTATTATAAACTAAAAACAGGGGTAGACAGAACGCTACATAAAATTCCTCTGTTCGGAGAACCCCTGTTTCGCTTTTTGCGGAAAATAAAAAATAAATTGAATTATATGCTGATTCCCGGGGTGGTATTTCGGGAATTAGGCTTTCGGTATTATGGGCCCATAAACGGTCACGATGTTCAAAAGCTGATTACGGTTTTAAAGCATATCAAAGAGCGAAAGGAACCTGCTCTTCTTCATGTTTATACAAAAAAAGGAAAGGGTTATACCTTTGCGGAAAATTTCCCCGGACGGTTTCACGGGATTTCCTCGTTTGACCCAAAGACCGGAAACAGCAAGGGAAAGAATAAGGATTTTTCTGCGGTATTCGGAGAAGCACTTTGTGATTTGGCAGAGAACAACAAAAAAATCTGTGCCATTACGGCGGCAATGCCGGAGGGAACAGGGCTTCAAAAGTTTTCCATGCAATTTCCCGATCGTTTTTTTGATGTGGGCATTGCAGAACAACATGGGACAACCTTCGGAGCAGGACTTGCCATGGGAGGATATGTTCCCGTATTTGCGGTATATTCTTCCTTTTTGCAAAGGGCGTATGATCAGATTGTTCATGATGTGGCTTTACACAAGCTGCCTGTTGTATTCGGTGTTGACCGTGCAGGCGTGGTGGGAGAGGACGGAGAAACCCATCAGGGAATGTTCGATTTGGCTTTTTTAACCCAGATTCCCAATATGACAGTGCTGGCTCCTTCTGATTTTTCAGAATTACGAAGAATGCTGTCTTTTGCAGTGAATTTGGGAGGTCCTGTGGCTGTGCGATACCCCAGAGGGGGAGAAGGCAGAGCCTTTGAGGACAGAACACCGAT
>JAZURC010000033.1:0-4088 GCA_045606005.1 Clostridia bacterium | reverse complement strand
AGCTCACTTCTTGGGATGCAATGAAATTTTCCTTTGTTTCACTGTTGATTGCATTTTTTGGCTATAAAACCATTTCTGTTGTCAATCTTGTGGGAGATTATCGGCAAGACGGTTTTTTGGCAGATTATGAGGTTGGTCATTATCAGACGATGGATCTCTTTTTTCTGATATTTCTGTTGACTACCTTTTTTATGACTGCGGTGGTTCGGTTTGCTTTGGTGAGAAAAAAGATTCGTCAGACTCCCAAGAAAACAATAAAAACCATTGGTATTTGTCTGGGTATTTTCATTGTGCTTGGTGCAGTGAATCTGTTAAGCTGGAACATCACCAAGCCCATTACCGCAAAATTAGATCAGTATTGTCAGACCTTTTCTGCGGAAAAGTGGGAGTTGTATGCCCCTAAACGGGAATTGATGCTGCCTGATTTTCTGGCAGAGCATAAAGGGATTTCCCAAGGGGAGATGAAGGAGCTGTGAGGAGAACCCGAGAAAGAGGAAAGTTACTTTGTAGGCTATGGGGGCGAAGGAGAGCTGTATGCCGAATTTGTGTTTGAAAACGATAGTCTGCAAGATGTGAATTTGATTTCTGTATCACTTTTTGGTGATCAAAATAAATAAAACGAAGGATAAGTGAGGTGAGTAAAGTGGATTCAGGCAGTAGTAGCAGTATGAAACCCGGAGGGCGAAGGAGCGCGGGTTCGGAAAGTGTCCGAATCTGCTTGGCTCATTGCTTGAACAGCTGAATAACAGCTGTGTTTCGGTGTGTCATACTTTCCGACAAATATACATAAGGAAGGTGACCCCAATGAACGAATATAATTTTGAAGAGCTGAGCCGTCAGGCATTACAGCTTTTGGAAGAAAAAAAGGTAGCACAGTTAAGAACGGTGCTTGATACCATGAACGAGGCGGATATCGCCTTGGTGGCAGAAGAAACTGAGGAAGAATCCTTGCCTCTCCTGTTCCGTATTCTGCCGAAGGAAACGGCGGCTGAAGTGTTTGTTGAAATGGAATCTGAAACACAGGAGCGTTTGATTCAGACATTCAGTGACCGCGAATTAAAGCAGGTGATTGATCAGATGTATCTGGATGATACGGTAGATTTGATTGAAGAAATGCCTGCTAATGTAGTCAAGCGTATTTTACGGCATACCGACCCTGAAATGCGTAAGAAAATCAATGAAGTACTGCGGTATCCTAAGGATAGTGCAGGCAGTATTATGACCATTGAGTATGTGGATTTGAAAAAGGATATGACAGTAGCGGAAGCCTTTGACCATATCCGCAAAACAGGTGTAGATAAAGAAACAATCTATACCTGCTATGTAACGGAAACAGACAGAAAACTGATTGGTCTTGTGTCGGTAAAAACCTTGTTGTTGTCTGATGATGATGTGAAGCTCAGCGACATTATGGAAACCAACATTATTTCCGTAAATACGTTAGAAGATCAGGAAACGGTTGTTCAGCAGTTTGATAAGTATGACTTTTTGGCAATCCCTGTGGTAGATGGTGAAAACCGTCTTGTGGGTATTGTTACGGTAGACGATGCAATGGACATTTTAAGAGAAGAAAATTCGGAGGACATTGCAATCATGGCGGCGGTAACACCTTCTGATAAACCCTATTTAAAAACCAGTCCCATTCATTTGTGGAAGGCAAGGGTTCCCTGGTTGTTACTGTTAATGATTTCCGCTACCTTTACAGGAATGATTATCACATCCTTTGAAAATAAGCTTGCTGCCTGTGTGGCACTGACCGCTTATATCCCAATGCTTATGGGAACGGCAGGAAATTCGGGGAATCAGGCATCTGTTACGGTGATTCAGGGGTTGTCCTCGGGAGAACTGAAATTTACTGATGCATTTCGTGTTATGGGAAAAGAAGCGGTTGTGGCACTCCTTTGCGGACTGACTCTTGCGGTTTGTAATTTCGGCAAAATGATGCTGATGGACCAACGGGGCATTCTGGTTGCGTTGGTGGTCAGCCTGACCTTACCCTTTATTATTATCTGTGCAAAGGTGGTGGGATCGGGGTTGCCAATTTTAGCAAAGAAGCTGGGTTTTGACCCTGCGGTGATGGCAAGTCCTTTTATTTCAACCATTATGGATTCTGCCTCTTTGTTAATTTATTTTTGGGTAGCAAGTCAGTTTTTGAATTTGTAAGTTGAAAAGAGATTATATACACTTAATTTTACATTTTTACAGGAGGAATTTCAATGAGCAATCAATTAAAGGGAAAGACCCTTCTTTGGAACGGAGATTCCATTTGTATGGGAACCGCAGAATGGGGGAACTGGGCAACCAGAATTGCTGAAAAAAATGAAGCAAACTGTCACAATTATGGAAAGGGAGGCGGGACTGTTGCTGAAAAGACTCCTCCTCATGCAAACGGTCAGGAGCGACATTACGTCTGTCAGACCCTTGATGTAATGTATCAGGAGCACCCTGATGCTGATTATGTCATATTAGAAGGCGGAACCAATGATGCGGATTTGTTGAAGCTGGAGCGTCTTGGTGCAATTCAGCCCGGTTATGATAAAGATTCTTTTGATACCACTACCTTTTGCGGAGCATTGGAAAGTGTTTTTTGTCGGGCAGTAACCTATTGGAAGGGAAAGAAAATCGGATTTATTGTCGCTCAGAAAATGGGATTAAATTTGAACGAAGCTGCTTTACGACGGTTTTATTTCGACAAGGCGGTCGAAATTTGTATTAAGTGGGGGATTCCATATCTTGATCTTTGGAATGGTTGTTATTTGAATCCTTTTATTTCCAGTATGTATGACGCAACAAAAACCGCTGAACAGAACAAAACGGAAAATACAGGTTATTATGTGGACAGTCAGCATCTGACCTCTTTGGGTTACGATGTAACGGCGGATATTATTGATACTTGGCTGAAAACTCTGTAAATAAAAAACCTTGAAGCTCAAAAGAACTTCAAGGTTTTTTTAGTCATAATTTCTTTTCAATAATAAATTTAGGCCGATGCTTCACTTCCTGATACAGTTTTCCAATGTATTCTCCCAAAATTCCCATTCCGATTAACTGCAGTCCGCCTAAGAACCAGATGGATAATATTAAAGAGGTCCAGCCTTGCACTGTATCGCCTGACAGTTTTGAAATCAGGGCATAGATTGCTGCAAGAATGCTGATGACGGAAATGGTGCAACCCAACGAGGTAATCAACCGTAAGGGCTTTACTGAGAAAGAAGTAATTCCTTCCAATGCAAATTTCAGCATTTTTTTAAAGGGATATTTCGATGTTCCGGCAAACCGTTCTGCACGAACATAAGACACATGAGTAGAAGAAAATCCCACCAAAGGGACCAATCCCCGAAGAAACAGGTTGACTTCGTCAAACTGACAAAGGGCTTCTACAGCACGTTTGCTCATCAATCTGAAATCTGCATGGTTGTAAACCATATCCACTCCTAAAGACTTCATCAGCTTATAAAAGCCAAGGGCGGTATTTCGTTTGAAGAAGGTGTCGGAATCTCGATTGGAACGAACCCCGTAAACAACATCAAAGCCCTTGTGATATTCCTCCACAAAAGAACGGATGCAATTACAGTCATCTTGTAAATCCGCATCAATGGAAACCAGTAAATCAGCAGTTTCTACCGCAACGGTAAGCCCTGCCATCAATGCGTTCTGATGACCGGCATTGCGGGCGAGCTTCAACCCGTGAATCTTCGGATTGGTTTGGGAGAACTGTTCAATCAAAGTCCATGTTTTGTCTTTGCTGCCATCATCTACAAATAAAATGCTGCTTTTGTCCGAAACGGATTTTTCCTCTATCATTTTTTCTATAAGCATAGTTAATCTTGATGCCGTTTCCGGAAGAACTTCTTCTTCATTATAACAAGGGACAACAATTGTCAATATTTCCTGCATATTATCGCTCGTATAATATAATTATCATCAAAACTAAAGATAATTGTATTATACTTTTCCTTTCTTAAAATTTTAATATTTAACAACTGCAATTATCTGTTTTATTGATAATCTGTAGTTGTTTTTTTATTTTGTTTATACCAAAGGATAGCTACCTTTGATATAATATATAGGCACTGTGGATTTGTTCT
>JAZURC010000032.1:0-6863 GCA_045606005.1 Clostridia bacterium | reverse complement strand
CGGGCAGATAATCAGGATGTTTTGTAAATCCTTCTATCTCAAGAGGGGAATAAAGATCACTTTCAAGACCAAGCTCTTGACATAAACTCTGTATGTATCTTGCACAGTTCTCTTCATTTCCATAGCTTGTAAAGTTCTCAGAGTTTATTTTTACAAGACTGCTGAGCAAAGCAAAAAGCTCATCCTTTCTTTCGTCTGTTATTTTGCAAATTTGTTCTGTGGTCATTTTCTTCTCCTTTATTCATAATTTAACAGTAACATTCTTTACAAGGATATCCTCCGTTAAAAGAGCTTTACGCGTCATATCAGTAATAAAAACATACAACTATTTGTTCTGCTCATCTCCCGCACAAAGAAAGTATCCTTTTTTGATACTGTCCTCAATCACAAACTCTACAAACTTCCAAAGCTCCGGTGCTCCGTATTTAATAGGTTCCATTCTTTTATAGACCTGTTCAGGGCTTACATTGCCCCGTCGCCAGGTATGTCCCTGGGTGAAATAGTTGTTAATAAAGGGCTGAAGTCGGTCAATGCAAGCAGCATAAAGGGCATCACGGGTTTCCATTGCATCGAATTCTTCCCAAAGGTCTCGAAGTTCCTGTCCCTGCTCTTTAGGAAGCAATCCGAAAATTTTATCTGCCGCCTCTTGTTCTCTCGCTTCTTTATCTTCATTTCCCTTCACATCATAAGCAAAGGTATCCCCTGCATACACTTCTACCAAATCATGCACCAATGCCATTTTAAGAACACGGAATAAATCCACTTCCCCATCCCCGTATTCTGCCAATATCAAAGCCATCACCGCAAAATGCCAGGAATGTTCTGCATCGTTTTCCCGACGGGAATAATCCACAAGCATGGTCTGACGAAGAACATTTTTCATACCGTCAATTTCTTTCAAAAACCGTAATTGCTTTTCAAACCGTTCCATTGGTCCTCTTCGCCTCCAATCTCCTTTGCAGCTCTAAAATGAGCTCCTTTGTTTGTTTTACAATATTTTTCTGTATCGTTTGGGCAAAATACCGTTCCGGCTCATAAGGGATACCGATAATCACTGAAGGTACACCAAATATCATCCCCGGTCTGCCCCCTATTTCCTGTTTTGCACTGACATATAATTGATAAGGAAGGTTGCAGCCTTCCAACACATCCGCAAGACACAGAGTGTCCATAAATGCTCCGTCCCTTAATTTCACAACAGGACCCTTTCCCGAAACAACAAAGGTGGCTTCGTCCTGTTTTTCCTCCGAAACTGCTTCCACAAAAAATGCAAGTTCTGGCTTGATTTGAGATAAAGCAACCAAAGCACCCTTTTTCCCCATTTGATATAGAGAGGAAAAGACAAACCAAAGGTCTCCTTCCGAATCTGCTTCCATTAGTTGCAGAATAACCTCACAGCAAGCAGCTCTGGCACAACCAAATCCCGTCAAGGCTTGCCCCGTTTCCGTCATTTCCCCCGTGACAATACCGCTTTCTCCGATTTGGGCAGTTCCCTGATTTATCGTTACAAATTCCTTCTCAACAATTCCTTTTCCGCCCTTTTCCAACAAAATCTGTCTGTTATCCAAGGCATCGTCAGAACAATCTCCCAGGGTGCAGTAACGAAAACGATTATCGTCCTCTTTATGAGAAAGAAAAATTCCCTTTTCATCCATACCGCAAAGATAGGCAATCCGTTTTCCCATTCCGATACGGTGAAAAATCAGATTGCCACATCCATCTACAGATACTTCCAGATTCCCTTGGTATTGCATACAGTACTCTCTTACCTCTTGTTCCAACCCTGAGGGAGCAAATAATTGTGCCAATTCTTTGAGTCTGTTCATAGTACCCCCTCCAATTCTGCAGTAAAACCTTCTATTAATTTACAATAAGCCTCGTAATCATCCAAATCAATCACACTGCAGGGAGAATGAATGTACCGACAAGGCAACGATATGACCATAGTCGCACAACCTCTGCCATATAACTGTAATGCGCCTGCGTCATTCCCACCTGTGGTGGCTTTTTTGAGTTGAATGGGCAACTGTAATTTTTCCGCTGTGCGAATCATGAGATTTCGGTAGTCAGCATTGGAATAAGAGGCTCCGTCCGCCACACTTACGGCAGGTCCTTTCCCAAGCTCTGTTACAAATTCATGAGAAACTCCGCTCAAGTCGGAACAGGTGGTTGCCTCCACCGCCATGGCAAAATCGGGACGAATCCGATTGGCAAGCACCTTTGCTCCTCTCAAACCAACTTCTTCCTGAACACTAAAACAAACATACAAATCAAAAGAATACACTTTATCTGCCTGCAGCAATCTGATTAACGCAGCACAGCCTACACGGTCATCCAATGCCTTCCCCTTTGCTTTTCTGTCGCCAAATTCCAGATATTCACTGTCAAAGGAAACGAATTCCCCCCGTTTTACCGTTGCTCCTACATCTAAATATAAATCCTGAAAGGTGAGTTCCCTTTTCCGTTCTTCAGAGGTGGTATGATGTGCCGCTTTCAAACCAAAGACAGCAGGCAGTTTTTGTTCTCCCACTCTGACCCGCTGACCTGCTAACATTCTTGTATCGAATCCGCCCACAGGCTTTACTCTGCAAAATCCGTCCTCCATGACATGGCTGACAATAAATCCTACTTCATCCATGTGGGCACAGAGCATCACCTTTTTATTACCTGAACCTTTTTTCAAAGCAATTACATTCCCCAATGAGTCCTCTTCCAAAAAATCACAGCAAGGTCGGATTTGGGCTTTCACATATTCCCGAACCGCAGCTTCATTTCCCGAAACACCGTCTAACATAGAAAGGGTTCTTAACATACCAGGTCACCTCCTGCCAGTAATGCAATCAGCCGTGCAGCCGCTTCCATATCAGACAACTGAATGGTTTCTGTCATAGTATGCATATACCGAAGAGGAACGGATACCAAAAGGCTGGGAATCCCCATATTGGATAACCCAATGACATCGGTATTGGTGCCTGTGGTTCCTCCTTCTACCTCAACTGTATAAGGAATATGGTTCAATTCCGCTGTATTACACGCCTTTTTAAACCATTTGGGATGAACACAAGGACCTGTACAAATTGCCGCACCGCTCCCTAAGGGAAAACAAAGTCCTTCGTCCTCGCTGGGGGCCATGCCAAAGGTAACATCGGTAATAATTGCCAGATCCGAATCCTGCCGTTCCATTACCGCTGCCGCACCCACGCAACCCATTTCTTCCGCCGTAGTGGCAGAAAAAATCACAGTATGAGGGCAATCTTGCAAACACTGCATCACATAAAGCATGATGGCAACGCCACATTTATTATCCAAGCCTTTGCAGCTTATTTTATCGTTCCCAAGCTCTCGGAAAACAGGAAGAAAAGAAACAGCATCTCCAACCCTAATAAATTCTTCGGGATGCTTCATGCCTACATCAATGCTCATATCCGCAATACGAAGCTCACCCTTCGACTCCTCTTCCTTTAAAAGATGAGGAGGTTTTGCGCCAATGACGCCGTATAATTCTTTTTTTCCGTGAACAATCACTTCACTGCAGGGTAAAATCCGAGGGTCAATGCCTCCAACCGGCACAAACGAAAGACTTCCGTCTTCTCGAATTTCTTTTACCTGCAAGCCAATTTCATCCATGTGTGCATCAAGCAAAACCGTTTTCCCTGATGTACCGTATTTGATTCCGATTACATTTCCAAAATCATCAATTTCTGTTGTATCACAAAATGGCAAAACCAAATCACGAATCAGTTTTGCCATTTTGTGATTATGCCCTGTGACAGAACAGGGTTCAGACAACTGTTTTAATAACTGCTTCATCTTCTCACCTACAGTTTGTTTACATACTCTTTAAAGATATTTCCCCGTTCTTCAAAATTACGGAACATATCAAAGCTGGTGCTGGCAGGTGATAATACTACAATATCCCCTTCAGCCGCTAATTGAGAAGCACAATTCACCACTTGCTCGTAATTGTTGCAACGGGTAACAGGCACCTCGGCTCCCGTCCTTTTCACCGCATCCTCAATTTTATCAGCAGTGGCACCAATCAAGATCAACTGTTTTACATGCTCGGCAATTACAGGGCCTAACTCATCATAAGGAATTCCTTTGTCTTTCCCGCCGGCAATCATAATCACCTTTTGAGGGAATACACTTAATGTAGAACGGCTTCGGTTGGGGCTGCTGTCAATGGAGCTATTATAATACGAAACACCATTGACCTTTCTGATAAATTCAATTCTATGTTCTACACCGCCAAAGGTTTTGGCAACACGTTCAACTGATTTGAAATCCGCCAAATCCAGGGTTGCCCCAATGGCAGCCATGTAGTTTTCAATGTTATGTCCACCGGGAATCACAATATCCGATGCATCCATGACCCGTTCACCGTGGGCATAAATCACACCGTCTTTTTCATACACATCTGCATTTCTTTTACGGGAGAAAAACCGCACATCCCCCTTTGCGTGAATCCCAAGCTTTGCAGCATCTTCATTATCCTCATTTAATATCACGATGCCCTTTTTATCCTGATGCATGAAAATATTAGTTTTTGCCTCAATATATTCTTCATAAGACTTATGCACATCCAAATGATTGGGAGATAAATTAGTAATTACTGAAATATGAGGACTGTCCTTCATGGTGTGCAGTTGAAAGCTGGACAATTCTAAAACAGCCACATCCTGTTTGGAAATTTCATCCAATTTTGTCAAAAGGGGAGTTCCGTTATTCCCTCCTAAATGGCAACGAATCCCCTGTTCCTTCAATATTAAATAAATCAAAGTGGAGGTTGTGGTTTTTCCGTCACTGCCTGTAATCCCAATGATTTTTGCAGGGCAGAATTTTACAAAAAGCTCCATTTCAGAGGTCAGAATACTCCCCTGTTTTACCGCCGCATCCAATTCAGGCAAATCGTATCTTAACCCTGGTGAACGGAATATATAATCCTGATTCAAACCCTTCAGATAATCTGCTCCCAACTGAAAAGAAACAGACCGTCCTGCTGAAACTTCTTCCTTTTTCAGTTCTGTATTTTTATCACAGACCGTAACGAACGCTCCCGCATCTGCAAATACAGGAATCAGGGGTCGATTACTGACCCCTGCTCCTAAAATCGCTACACTTTTTCCATTCAGCTTTTCTAAAAATTGATGCCACTTTTGATTCATGGCTACCTCATTCCTTCCGTTAACTTGTCATTTCATTCAATGCACGGATGACTGCTCTGCACAAAGCTTGTGCCGCTTTATCCTGAAATTCTTCTGATTTTAGTAATTCCAATTCAACAGGATTGCTGATAAAGGCAATTTCTGTAATTACAGCAGGCGCAGAGGTTTCTCTTATCACAACCATTTCCGCACCGTCTGTAATACCGCGGTCGTACCGCCCAAGTGCTGCAATGAGTTCCTCCTGCAACAGATTGGCAAACCGCTGACTGGTCATGGGTGTTTCTGAATCCGGCTCACCGTCAGGATAATACAGCACCGTAGTTCCATGTGCAGAAGAGTTGATAAAGGAATTGTTATGAACACTTAAAAACAATGCTGTATCCATACCGTTGGCAATTTCCGGCCGTTCGTATAAGTCCACCGCCACATCTGTCTTTCTTGTCATATAAGTGTTAGCCCCTGCCGCCTGTAAATATGCGTTTGCTTTTAAAGCTATGGCAAGGTTAATATCTTTTTCATAGGTTTCTGTATGGTTGTTTTTTCCTACTGCACCTACATCCACTCCCCCATGCCCCGGGTCAATCACCACCAGAAGTTCTTTTGCCTCTTCTTGAAGCTCTGTTGCAGAAACAGGCGGCTGAACAGTAGGCTTGGGTGTTGGTACGGGTGTAGGTGTCGGCGATACAGTGGGTTTTGGACTTGGAGTAGAGGTAATTTCCGGAGTTGGTGTTTCCTCTGCTATCATATCCAGATACATCTCACATCTGTCCTCCGAATATGTAATCTCATAAGGTAACATTTCTTTCATTTCCACCACAAGACGTCCGATATATGGAAGGTTGCGGTACTGTGACCAACGAATTTCCTTCAGTATATTGCTTTCCGCAATAATTTTACCGCTCGAATTTTGCATCTTAGCATCCGGAAAATTAATCAAAATGCGTGTTTCATCCAATACGCTATCCACTGCATTTGTAATGGGCTTATCGGCAGTTACTGTAACACGATTTGTTTTTAAATGATAAGAAACATCAGTAATCGTAAATTGAAACTCCTGATCTACTGTTACAGTTTTTGTGATACCGTCCCAACCGACCTTCATCCCCAGATGCTCCGATACAAAACGAACCGGTATCATGGTTCTGTCATTAATAATCTTTGCCGGCATATCCATCATGACCACTTCTCCGTTCACCTTTGCCGCCGCAGCATCAACCGTTAAGATAATTTCCGTTTCTTCCGAGGTAATCACAACCTGACGGGTATTATTTTTCCATTCCACCGTTGCACCAAGCTGTTCAAAAAGGCCACGGGAAGGAACTAATGTTCTGTCATTGATAATCACTGGCGGAACATCAAAGAAAAGCGGTGAACCATTGATTTTTAATGTAATGACATCATGATATTCATGTACTTCTCCGTCATAATATAGCGTCATGCCGTGTACCGTTATTGAAAGACTCAACAATAAAATCAGGCTTACGCATAACAATTTGATCTTCATTTGTTATTCTCCTTTATCGTAAACAATATCCCCCTTTTACATAAAATTCGACTTTATCACTCGTTTTCCTCTTAACAATTATGTTACAACCAGGACTTTTGCACCTGCCGACCAAAGTGCTCATACGCAGAAGGTGCGGCAACACGGCCTCGGGGCGTCCTGTCCATAAACCCGATTTGCATAAGATAAGGCTC
>JAZURC010000031.1:0-8613 GCA_045606005.1 Clostridia bacterium | reverse complement strand
GCAAGAAAGCCATTTTGGTTGATGATATGATTGATACTGCAGGAACCATTTGTAATGCAGCGCATGCACTGAAGGAAAGAGGCGCTTCTAATATCTATGCTTGCTGTACTCACGGGGTACTGTCCGGACCTGCCATTGAGCGGATTTCCGAATCACCCATTGAGGAACTGGTTTGTCTGGATACCATTTGTCTGCCTAAGGAAAAGTGTATTGACAAAATCAAAATTCTTTCCGTTGCACCTATTTTTGCAGAAGCAATCGAAAGAATTTACGAAGATTTGTCAGTCAGCACATTATTCAGTTAAACATTGTCATCTTGATAAATTATAGATACCCCGTCTGAACATCAGACGGGGTATGGTGTCATAAAGACTTTTGTCGAAAAAGGAGAGTTTTGGATGAAAATTATTGTTGGTCTGGGAAATCCGGGCAGTAAATATGATGATACCAGACATAATGTGGGATTTTCTTATGTGGATTGTCTGGCACAAAAGCATCATATTAAAATAAAAAAATTGGAATGTCGTGCAATGACAGGCGTTGGCAGAATTTCCGGTCAGGAGGTTTTGTTGGCAAAGCCTCAGACATTTATGAATCTAAGCGGTGAAAGTGTTCTTTCCCTTTGTAAAAAGTATGACTGTTCTCCGTCGGATATCATTGTTTTGTTTGACGATATTTCTCTGGAACTGGGAAAGTTGCGGATACGCCAAAAAGGCAGTGCAGGGGGGCATAATGGCATTAAATCCATTATCTATCAGCTGCAGTCGGATGAATTCCCCCGCCTGAAAATCGGTGTAGGAGCACCGGAGCATAAGGAAATGGATTTGGCAGACCATGTGTTGGGGACTTTTTCTAAGGAAGAATTAAAAACCATGATTTCCCTCGTTCCCACAGTGTGCGATGCGGTGGAAATGATGCTGAAGGATATAGAAAAGGCAATGAATCGGTACAATTAACGGAAAGGAGAGCAGAATATGCCACGATTTCATGGATTACTGGATGAGCTTGAAGGATACAGGGAAATTCGAAACAGTTTGGAAAACAAGGAATGTGTCTGCGTCAGCGGTTTGTCCGGTACAGGTCGTGCTCATGTTCTGTTTTCTTTGTTACAGGATACCAATCAGAAAAACTGTCTGGTGATTACGCCCAATGAGGAATCCGCCAGAATGTGGTACCGTGATTTAAGTTTTTTTCTGGATCAGAGAGTGTTTTTGTTTTCCGGTCGGGAATTTGTGTTTTATGATATGGATACAGTCAGCCGTGAAACAACGGCTGCAAGAATTTCTGTTCTGGAACGCATCTCTCATGAGGGTGGGATTGTGGTTGCACCTGTTTCGGCGGTGTGCGAACCGGTATTACCACCCGCTCATTTAAAAGAATATACCCTGAGGATTTCCGAGGCGGATGAACTGGCAATGGACAACGTTCTTGCAAAACTGGTCAGTGCCGGCTATAGCCGTTGTGAAACAGTAGAGGGACAGGGGCAGTTTGCCATGCGAGGCGGTATTTTGGATGTTTTTCCTATCCATATGGAACAGCCTGTGCGAATTGAACTGTTCGGTGATGAAGTGGACACGGTGCGGACCTTTGATGTGTTTACTCAGCTTTCTGTAGAACGGATTTCTTCTGTTGCCATCCCCCCTGCCCGTGAGGTGCTTTATACAAAGGAACGGGGGGCACAGGTGGCAACTCAAATTGAACCCTTTTGTCCCAGGGATGCAGAACGGCTGCAGGAGGGTGGCTATTTCCCTTCTGATGATAAATATTTACCCTTATTCTATGATAAACTGCCCTTGCTGACTGATTATTTTGACCGTGATGCTCTTGTTCTTCTCGATGACCCGGCACTGCTGCGGGAAAAAGCGGAAAATGCGGCATGGGAAGTGCATCAAACGGTTTCTCAGATGATGGAGCAAGGGAGTTTGGGTGGTGTTGACCGGGATTTTTCATTAGAATATGAGGGGCTGATTCATCGGTTGAATCAGAATACGGTCATGAGCTTTTGTCCCTTGCTGCAGAATAATACAGGGATTGCTTATAAAAAACTGGTCACGCTGGAATGTAAAAATCAAAGTACCTACAATGGAAACATGACCCTGTTGACGGCAGATTTACAGCTGTATCAGAAACAGGGATATCGTGTGATGATATTGGCAGGAAGCAGAAGTCGGGCGATGATTTTGTCGGATCATCTTCAACAGGACGGGTTGCCGGCTCAATTTGATGAAAATCCTCAGAGCGAACCTCCTTCTCTTTCTGTCACAACAGGAAGTTTAAGCGGTGGATTTGAATATCCTTCCATTCGGCTGGCGGTCATCAGCGACCGTGATGTGAATAAGAAAAAGCAAGGAAAAAAAGGAAGAAAAACCAAAAATCAGCAAAAGATTTTAGATGTCGCCACCGATTTGAATCCGGGGGATTATGTGGTTCATGTCAACCACGGAATCGGGCAATATTTAGGTCAGGAGCTTGTGACGGCAGGCGGTGTGACAAAGGATTATCTAAAAATTCGCTACAGCGGAACGGATATGCTGTATGTTCCTGCAACTCAGTTGGATTTGCTCCATAAATATGTGGGAGCGAAAACCTCTCTTAAGGTCAATAAGCTGGGGGGGAAAGAATGGAATCATACAAAAAGTCGTGTCCGTGCCAGCTGTGCGGATTTGGCTGACGGACTGATTCGTCTTTATGCCGCCCGACAGAATATACAAGGATATGCTTTTTCCGAGGACACTCCCTGGCAACAGGAATTCGAGGAAGCCTTTCCTTATACAGAAACGGAAGATCAGACAAAGTGTATTATTGATGTAAAAAAAGATATGGAGCGCCCTGTCCCCATGGACCGTCTGCTTTGCGGAGATGTGGGGTACGGAAAAACGGAGGTTGCCATCCGTGCAGCTTTCAAGTGCGTCATGGATAATAAACAAGTGGCATATCTGGCGCCCACTACCATTTTAGCATTGCAGCATTATCAGAATTTTAAAAAGAGAATGGAGCCCTTTGCCATTCGCGTGGAAATGCTGTCAAGATTTCGCACCCCGAAAGAACAACGGGAAATTTTAGAACGCCTGGAGCGTGGGCAGATTGATATCATTATCGGGACTCATCGGATTTTGCAGAAGGATTTAAAATTTCCTTCTTTGGGGCTTTTGATTGTGGACGAGGAACAACGGTTTGGTGTTGCCCACAAGGAACGGCTGAAGGAAATGAAAAAGGATGTGGATGTGCTGACTATGACCGCAACACCCATCCCGAGAACTCTGCATATGTCTATGATTGGGATTCGGGATATCAGCGTGATTTCTACCCCTCCAAGAGACCGCTATCCTGTAAGGACATATGTGATGGAGCATAATGATTCTGTGATACAGGATGCCATTGTTCGGGAATTGTCCCGTGGCGGGCAAGTCTATTATCTGTACAACCGCGTGGAGGGGATTTCTTCTCTAGCCAATAAAATCAGCAAAATGGTTCCCTCTGCCCGTGTGGAATTTGCTCACGGAAAAATGAAGGAAGGACAGTTGGAAAAAATTATGTTGGCGGTATCAGAAGGGGAAATTGATGTTCTGGTTTGTACCACTATTATCGAAACAGGGCTTGATATTCCCAATGTGAACACCATTCTGATTGAGAATGCAGATTGCCTTGGCCTTTCTCAACTATATCAGTTAAGAGGACGGGTAGGACGATCGGATAAAATGGCGTATGCTTACCTGATGTATCAAAAGGATAAGGTACTGGATGATGCCGCTCAGAAACGGCTGATTGCCTTGCGTGATTTTACAGAGTTTGGCTCCGGCTTTAAAATAGCACTTCGTGATTTGGAAATCAGAGGAGCGGGAAATGTGTTGGGTGCGGAACAGCATGGCCATATGGATCAGGTTGGCTATGAGTTGTACTGCGATATGCTGGAAGAAGAGGTTCGTCGCAGAAACGGAGAAATGATTGAGGATGATGCGACCGAGGTGCAGATTGATTTGCAGATTGATGCTTACCTCCCCAAAACTTATGTATTTGGTGAACAGACAAGAATGGATTTATATCGCAGAATTGCCAAAATTGCAACCCGTGAAGAATATAACGAGGTAGCAGATGAGCTGTGTGACCGTTTTGGTGATACCCCTGCTTGTGTTTTGAATCTGCTGGAGGTTGCGTTCGCGAAAAACACCGCAGGCAAGGTGGGAATTACCGAAATCCGTCAGGTGGGAGAAAATCTGAATTTTTACTGGCAGGAGATTTCCCCTGAGCTGATGAAATCACTCAGTCAAGTGATTGGGGAATTCAAATTGCTGTTTTCGGCAGGGAATAAGCCTTGTCTTACCTTCAGAAAAGCAGCGGTACAGGATGCCGACAGAATACTTTCCAACATCAAGATTGTATTGCAACGGATTTTTGAATTACAGTATGATGAAGGGTAACCCGGATGCAACAAACTATGGCTGGCAAAACGGATCAGAAGGTCCTTGATACTATTGACAGTATTCGACAACTGTGATACAATAAGGTTGAAAAGTATTGCTGACAGGGGGATATTATTATGTTTTGTAAAAATTGCGGTTATCAAATGGTTGATAATACAGATGTTTGCGTAAAATGCGGTGTTGCTGCAGGTCAGAAAAATGTGTATTGTCCTCAGTGCGGTGTGCAGGCGGATTTCGATGCTACATTTTGTATCAACTGCGGAATTAAACTGCCGTCTGCTGTTAACGCCGATGTAAATCAAAAATCGAAATTAGTAGCAGGGCTCTTAGGTATTTTCTTAGGTGGTCTGGGAATTCATAACTTTTATCTTGGCTTCCAAAAGCGTGCTCTGGTTCAGCTTTTGGTCAGCCTGATTGGTGGTATGATTACTTGCGGTGTTTCTGCAGCTGCAATGGAGATATGGGGCCTTGTTGAAGGCGTTATGATTCTGGCAGACAATAATAGAACAGATGCAAATGGGATTCCCTTAAAAAATTAACGAAATATGAAAAAATGCAAACCTTCAATATTTGCCATTTAGTTATTGACAAATGAGGAAAAATCGTGTATAATAGTTATGTTGTTCACAAAATGGGCCTTTAGCTCAGTTGGTCAGAGCAACCGGCTCATAACCGGTTGGTCCCGGGTTCGAATCCCTGAAGGCCCACCAAAAAAAGACAGATTTCGACAAAGAAATCTGTCTTTTTCAGCTAAATTGCCTGCGTTAGACTGAAAATTCAATCGGTTTTCTTTTTAGAAAAGATACATCCGCAGTAATTTTGACGATACAGTCCATATTCCTGCGACAGTTGAGTTGATCGTAAATAACCGCCCTTTTTCTTAAAATCGGAAGGCAGGAAAGGAACACCATATTCCGTTCCCATCTCCTCCCCTATTTCATTCAACAAAGAAGCATTTTTTAAAGGACTGATGGTAAGGGTAGTGGTAAACCAGTCAAAGTTGTGTGCGACCGCATACTCTGCTGTTTTTTTCAAACGCAGTGCAAAGCACTTTTCGCACCGTCTGCCACCCTCCGGTTCATGTTCAAGACCCTTGACTTCACCGTAAAACTCCAAAGCATCAAAGGGGATAATCACACCTTTTACGGGGTTTTTCACAGGCATTTCTTCAATCAACCGCAGTTGTTCCTGCGAACGGCGGACAAATTCTTCTTCCGAGTCCATGTTAGGATTGTAAAAAAATACAGTAATTGCAAAAAAACGGCTGAGATACTCCAGTACATAAGAGGAGCAGGGTGCACAGCAACTGTGAAGCAAAAGTGTTGGAGGAGACTCCGAAATCTCCTCCAAAACAAGTTCCATTTCTTTTTGATAATTTCTATTCATCAGGCAAACCTACTTTTACTGTAATACAACATCCACAAGATATTCACCTAAAACAGTTACCCCATCGATTTTGCATTGAATTTCCGGCCGAATTTGATGGTTCCCCTTCTTGAGTCCTACTAAATCCAGAGTCACAGTAAAGGAAGTTTCATCTGCCTTCTCCAACGCAGCCTTGTCCCCTTCCAGTGCCAATACAAGCTTCTCTGTTTGAATCACAGTTTGTGTATTCTCCGGCTCATTGACCGGGGTAAAGTTTTTGATTTCTACAGTTTTTTTCTTACCGGAAACCAGCACTGCTTCTACTGCTACATTTTTGATTCCGTCAACAGAAATAAGCTCATCCGACAGAGGGATGGAAAATACTTTCTTGTGATTCTGCACAGTTACTTGTGATAAATCGAAGCTTCCCAAATAAATACTATCAAGCTTTTCTAAATTTTCCTCCGTTCCGGCTACTACAATGGCAGAATTGGAAATTGTTATTTCACCCAACAGATATTCTTCCATTTCCAAAGAACCTGTCACATCATATTTCAGCTTTACCTTCTTGGTAGGATACACTTTGCTTTCCAATGTAATCACCGAGGTAGAAAGCTCTACCGTATCCGAACTCAATTCCCTTCCGTCGTCTTTTATAATCTTTAATTTCACCTGCTTTTTAACATCTTTTTTCGCACCGCCTACATCGATTACGGCAGAGATTTTCGCAATCTGATTCAACAAACTGACAGGACCCTTGACCAAAATTTCCTTCATTTCCATGGTAGGTCGTTCTGCATAATACCCTTCCTTTGGAGTTCCTTTTATTTCAGGAGTGATTCCGAATACTCTGTCTTCAATTTTATCTACGGTAAATGTTATGGAACGGGGGTTTCGCTCCAACACGCTGATTCCGTCATCAGGAAAACTTAATTGAGGAGAAAAAGAATAACTCCCCGGCTGCTGAATATTCCCAACATCAACCAAAGCCGTCACATCTGCCGCTTTCAAACCAATGACAGCCTGACGCTTTCCCTTCACACGAAGATTTATGATATTCTCATTTTGTTCAACAATCACAAGCCCTTTCGCTTCCAACTGAGTTTCGTTCGTCAAACGAACAGGAACTCCATGAATGGAAATCTCAAACTGGGGATTTTCGATTTGTACCACATAAATCCACATCAAGATAGCCAGCAAAACAGAAAACAGCTTTAAGGCTCCGTTTTTCTTAAAGAAATTAATCATCGATTTTCCCCTTTCTTAAAAACAGAGATTTTGCTTTTTTTGCTTTCACATCGGGTTGCAAATAACCAAGCAATATGTTCTCCAACCGTTCGGGATTCAGATGACGAAGGAGCTGACCACTTCTGGCAAGAGAAATCGTCCCCGTTTCTTCAGACACAATGATAACCGCCGCATCAGACACTTCGCTAAGCCCTAACCCTGCTCTGTGCCGTGTGCCAAGATCGCTGCTTAACTCCTTATTCTGAGTAAGGGGCAGAAAGCATGCCGCTGCCTTTATTATAGTACCCCGAATCACAACAGCTCCGTCATGCAAAGGAGTATTGGGTACAAAAAGATTACCCAACAATTCTTTGGACACAACAGAATCTAATGCAATTCCGGTAGAAATAATTTCACCGATTTTTGTGTTTCGTTCCATGACGATCAACGCACCGGTACGGTTAGCAGAAAGGCTGCCACAAGCAGATGCGACCTCATGTACGGTTTTTGCAATTTCATCTTTTGGCACTGCTTCTTCCACAATGTTATTCAGCGTCATGGGAACCTTTCCCATTTTTTCTAAAACACGGCGAAGCTCAGGTTGAAAAATAACCAAAACCGCAACCAATCCTACCTGAACAGTATTTTGCAAAATGTAATAAATGGTATTCAACTGCAGCCACTTGCTAATCTGCAATACCGCCAAAACCACCACAATCCCCTTCAAAAGTTGAGCTGCACGGGTTTCGCGAACCAATAAAATCAACAAATAAATGACACAGGCAACCAACACAATATCCACAATATCCATAACCCGGACATTATCCGTAATGGAAAAATTCAACCGACTTAACAAATAATTCACGATTCTCACTCCCTGTATCCATTGTAAAAACATGTATTGAACGGTATAGTACAATACCCTATGTATTTATTATACCTTTTTTTTTAGCATTTGTCATTAGTTTTTTATTATTTTTTTGTTACAATTTTATTCCAAAAAACTTCTAGCTCTTTTTTGTAAAAAAGTATTGACAAAACAAGAAAATGATGCTATAATATTGTTTGTTGATTTGAAGAACTGGGTGTGGCGCAGTTTGGTAGCGTGCTTGAATGGGGTTCAAGAGGTCGCAGGTTCAATTCCTGTCACCCAGACCATATCGAGTGTTCATAACGTGTATGAAGTTATGAACAATCAATTTTTTTGTTTTTATGAAATTTTAGTTGTTCTTAAGTATTCAACTTCAACACCTTTTCTTGTGTTGACTTTTATCTTGTCGAACTTCTCCGGCATATCAAGCTCACCAATAAACTTATAATGTATTATTACTGATTGGGTGCGGTTTAATCCTGTTCCTTCTACTGCATATACTTCGATTTTCTCGATTAGTTCCTGAAGAATCATAGGTGTAACTTCATTCATTTCCGCAAAGCTTCTGACACAAGAGAGAAAGTGCTCTTTGCTGTCACGAACTTCGCTTATCTTTGCAAGCTGCTGATTCAGTTCAAGAATCTTCTTTTTAAGTTCATCACGCTCAACTTCGTATTTATGAGATAACTCCATAAACCAAGCATCTGTAACCTTGCCATTTACATTATC
>JAZURC010000030.1:0-1560 GCA_045606005.1 Clostridia bacterium | reverse complement strand
ATTTTTTGGCAAAGCAGAAGAATTTAGGGGAGGTGGAGCTTTATGACGTTTGTGTTAGAAATGCTTTCCTATCCCTTTTTACAGCGAGCTTTGATTGCAGGCTTGCTCATTTCCTTGTGTGCTGCGATGCTGGGAGTCAGCCTGGTATTAAAACGGTATTCCATGATAGGGGACGGGCTTTCTCATGTGGGCTTTGGTGCCCTGGCTGTGGCAACGGCGGCAGGTCTTTCTCCTCTTAAAATAACCATTCCTGTGGTCATTGCGGCGGCGGTATTATTGCTGCGGCTGGGTGGTTCCAACGTCATCGGAGGAGATGCGGCAACGGCGGGATTGTCAACAGGGTCACTGGCATTGGGGGTTATGGTGGTGTCTTTGACCTCAGGAATGAATACGGATGTGACCAACTACTTATTCGGAAGTATTCTTGCAATGAGCCGTGAAGATGTAATGTTGAGTATGGTGCTGGGGTCATTTTGCCTGATATTGTTTCTCCTTTGTTATCATCGGATTTTCGGTGTGACCTTTGACGAAACCTTTGCCCGTGCAACGGGAGTGAGGGTAGGAGGGTATAACTTATTAATTGCCGTTCTGACGGCGGTTACTGTGGTACTGGGAATGAGAATGATGGGCGCTCTGCTTATTTCTGCCTGTATGATTTTTCCCGCTCTGACTGCCATGAGGGTTTGCAAAACCTATCGGGCAGTTACCATCATGGCGGTTTGTCTGTCTTTGATTTCTTTTTTAACAGGCTTAACCCTTTCTTATGTATATGCAGTTCCTACAGGGGCGGGGATTGTGCTGGTCAGTGTGGGATTCTTTCTTTTATTTTCTGTGATTGGTGCATTAACAAAATAGAACATACACAAAAAGCTTCTTTTTGGCATATACTAACTGCCGAAAGGAAGTTTTTTATTTTTAAGAAAGGCGAGATCAGTTATGTGTTCTATTTGCGGAATGATAGAATTTGAACAAAAGAACGGGTTGAACGCGGATGTACTGAATCAAATGGGCATGACCATGAAGCATCGGGGGCCTGACCAGACCAATGCGTTTTACAGCGAATTTGCCATGCTTCATCATAACCGTCTGTCCGTCATTGACCCTGAAAACGGTTTACAACCTATGACGGCAGAGTGGAAGGGGAAGAAATACACCGTTGTGTACAATGGAGAATTGTACAATACCTCAGAGCTTAGGGATGAGCTGTCCCGTTTAGGGGTGATTTTTAAAACCCACTGCGATACGGAAGTGGTGCTTTATTCTTATATCTTATTTGGCGAAAAATGTCCTGAAAAGATGAACGGCATTTTTGCCTTTGGAGTGTACGATGAAGGGAAGAAGCAACTATTTCTGGCACGGGACAGAATGGGCGTTAAGCCTCTTTTTTACACGACGGTAGATTCTGTCTTTTTGTTTGCTTCTGAAATCAAGGCACTTCTGGCTCACCCTCAAGTTCAACCGAAAATTGACCACGCGGGACTGTGGCAGCTTTTGTACTTAACTCCTGTAACCATTGGGGGAAGTGGGGTGTTTCAAAATATTTTTGAAGTAAAGCCGGGG
>JAZURC010000029.1:0-9585 GCA_045606005.1 Clostridia bacterium | reverse complement strand
CCTACCGCCAGGGAAATAGCAACAATTAGAGAAAAGGAAGAACAAAAAAGAATTATTGAAAGCAAAGGTTTTGATGCGATTAGCACCAATAACCAGGTGGACTTTGTTAAAAATCGTGTTGCTGTTGAAGTTCAGTTTGGAAAATACTTTAGCGTAGCATATGATTTGCATGTAAAACATACCTTTTTCTTTTTGCGAAATGATATTGATGTGGGGATTGAGATCATTCCAACTAGAGCGATGTGTCTAAAAATGGATACAGGGGTTGCATGGTTTGAAAATGAAGTTGCAAATGTCATAAGAGAAGGGAGATCTAATCCAACAGTCCCGATTGTGATGCTCGGCATTGAACCAGAGGAAATAAGAATATAACCAAAGACACAATAAAAATGAAAAAAGCATTTTTTATTGTGTCTTTTTTATCCTTTAGAGTACACCTATTAGCAAAAATTTTATTTTGCTACAGTTCCTTGAATTGTTCAAACCTTATTTTCATTACACCCCCTCATAGATGACCTTAGGGATTGGCTCGTAACGGCTGGTGGAAATAATATTGCTCTGTACCGTTTCGCCGTTTTGGGTAATAATACGGTATGTGGTTACAACACTTCCGTCAGTGCCGTTCTGAAGGATTTCCTGACTGCCTGCTGTCAGTTCATCCGTTATTACAGTTTTGCTGTGATAGGGGATGGTTTCGGTAATGCTGTTGCTGATGGTTACTGTCTGATCCGGATTGGCAATGGTCCCCTGCAGAGTAATGGTCAGGGTGCTTCCGTTTGTGCTCGCCAGAATCCGAATGGGAAACAGCTGATTGTTTTTAAATTGAAAATCAATATCCGCGGAAACTGTTACATCCTGTCCTGCAGGAATATAAGAAACAGGCAAGGCGTGAGCGGTTCTTGAAACAATTTCCAAATTTCCATACAATACTGCAGAATAAAGGGTGGATGCTGCCTGACAAAGGCCGCCTCCCGATTCCTGCACAATTTCTCCCCGAGAATATACATTTGCTTTTCGGAATCCCCTTTTCTCCGAGCCGTCACCGACTTGCTCAACAAAAGAGAAGGTTTCTCCTGCTTCTATGATAATCCCGTTTAACCGTTCTGCTGCCAACTCCACATTGTAATTTCGTCCCGGGTCACCGGAACCGTATGAGGTGGAGTAGGTGGCAATGGTGTCTTTTAAAATATTGGTATCAAGGTCAGCATAGGTGACACTTGCCTTCGTATAAATCAAAGGAATCTCGCAGATTTTCTGATTTTCGTCCAATAATTTTTGAGCGGCATCCTTATCAAAGGAAACGCCGTCCTCGTCGGGAATGATGGAAATTTCTCCGTTTTCTGTTACATATCGGGCATTGACAGGGTCCTTAAAATAATGATTTGCCAAATCCTCCGCCAGAACAGGGGAGGGCTTTCTTGTTTTTGTGGTCAGTACGATAGGCTCTGTATTGGCAGACAGCAACGCATCTAAAATATCTTGCATCAATCTTTCTGTATCAAATACCTCACCTTTTTCTCCGGCGGTTATTACAATGGAATCCCCCGCCAGCTCTATCGTCGCTTCTTTTACCGGTGTTTTGATTCGTTTTTGTAAGGATTTTAGTTTTTCCGTTAAATCCTTTTGATTATAAGAAATGTTGGGGTAAAGAACCGTCCCTCCCAGCCGTGCTGAAAGAATATCCTTTGCACGGGTAAATACATTTCCTGTTTTTCCTAATAAAAAGCATTGATTTACGCCGTCTTCCCAGTCAATTTTTGTTCCCACTTCTTCCAATCGAAAGAGAATGTCTACATTATTATAAGAAACGGTAATCGGTTTTTCGGTGAGTTCGTTTGATGCCATCATGACTTGTTCTTTTGCTCGTTCCAGTGTTTTCCCCTCCAACGGCAAGGCAGAAAGGTGAACGCCGTACGCAACGGTTTGCTGGATGTAACAGGTGAATAATAAGACACAGGCAGAAGCCACCAACACAACTGCCAGAATTGCCGCAAGCATAATGGGAATTATTTTTTTCATCGGGTTCCTCCTGAATAAGGTAATAAAAAGGAAGTGGTTTGTAACCGGAATTGGCACCAATCCTGCCAGGAACCCCGATGCTGTTTCATATTACGGCAAATTTTAGTCAGCATTTTCTCGTCTGCTTCCAAAAATTCGTGAATTTCTTGTTCGGTTGCATCCTCTAAAATGGTTCCTCCTGTTTCCTTTAAACGGAATACAAAAGAGATAAATTCCAGCGTTTCTTCCCGATAACTGATTTCATAAAGGACTGCTCCTAAAAAACGGGGAGAGTCAACGGTCAGTCCCAGTTCTTCCTGTATTTCCCGATATAAGGCATGGGAAACCTCTTCTCCGTATCGAATTCCCCCTGTGGGAACACGATACACACCCTTCGGATAGCTTTGAGAACGGATGACAATTGTTTTTCCGTTTTTCCGCTCTACACCAAAAGCCACTTCCCCCCAACGGTCGGATTGAATCAGATATTTAAATTCTTCGAAAAACTTTTTAGAAATAAAATTCAGTTTTACACGGTGCAAAGTACCCTGTCCGTCAAATTGGCTGTTTACTTCTTCAAAAGCTTTTCCGTACTGTATCTTATTCAACATCCGTACCTCCAATCATTATTCTTTCTTCTATTATAACTGATTTTTACGGGAATGTAAATAACAAAAAAACAATTCTCAAAAATAATTTGTCCGCATAGAGTAGAAGAAAGAGGTGTACAAGTATGAAAAAGAGAACGTATTTTTGTTTGGCAACAGGAATTGTAATAATAGGGATGTTTCAGGGAATCAAGCTTGAATTATCCACAGAGCAAACAAAAGGGATTTTAAACCGCGTGTTTCTGGCAGAGGAGGATACCACGTGGTCTGATGCCCTGCTGAAAATGAGTAATGTAATTTTTGCTATGGAGCAAAAAGAACCGGAGCTTCCTGCGATTCCGAAAACGGTACCTGCTGCGGTCAAAACCTTTGAACCAACCCTTCGGAATCAGACCTCTTTTGATATTGATACGCAGGCTTTGCTTTGTCAGCCTCTTTCCTTTTTACCTGTAAAAGGGGAAAACCCTCAGGTTCTCATTGTGCATACTCATACCTCAGAGGGCTATGCACCGGAGGAAAGGACAACAGACCCCAAAAAGAATGTGACAGTAATCGGTGAGGTAATCGCCTCCTATCTGGAAAAACAGGGAATAAAGGTTATTCATGATAAAACGGTACACGATACGGATTACAACGGGTCCTATTCCCGTTGTCTGGAAACGGTAGAATGTCAGTTAAAGAAACATCCCACGGTGCAGATTGTACTGGATGTTCATCGGGATGCGGCAACCTTGGAAAACGGGCAAAGCTTACAGGTGGTTTCGGACATAAACGGAACGCAGACCGGTCAGATTATGTTGGTTGCAGGAACCGATGAAGGAGGACTGGACCATCCCTATTGGCAAACCAACCTTGCTTTTGCATTAAAAATTCAACAGGCAATGGACGAAAATGCTCCCGGCTTGTCCCGCCCGCTTAATGTAAGAAAGGAAAGGTTTAATCAGCATCTGGCACCGGGTATGCTGATTGTAGAGGTTGCCGCTAGCGGAAATTCAATGGAGGAAGCAAGGAGAGGAGCATTACTTTTTGCAAAATCTCTTTACACTGTGTTAAAATAGCTTTACATTTTAAAAAAATAGTGGTATAATATAAAAGATAGTGATAAAAAGGAGGCAACACGAATGAAAATTTTATTTTTTGGAGATTCTATCACGGATGCAGATCGGAATAAAACACCCCAAGCCAGCCCGAGCAACAATATGGGGCAAGGATATGCGGCGCTTGTTCATGCCAAATTAGGGGCAGAATTTCCTGAGAAAGAATATACATTTTGTAACAGAGGCATCGGAGGAAACCGTCTTTCCGAGCTGTATGCAAGATTGGAGCAGGACGTGGTATTGGAAAAACCGGATCTGGTCAGTATTTATGTGGGGATAAATGATTGCGGTTTTTATTCTGTATGGGGTCTGGAAGTGGATGTTCAGCGGTTTAAAAACCTTTATCATAATATGATTAACGAAATCAGAAGCTTTCTTCCGGATGTAAAATTTATGTTGTGTGAGCCTACCTTTTATCCTGCGGGAATAAGAAAGGATGACGAAACCCACATTGGGGATATGTTGCCTCCTGTCCGTCAGGCAGTACGAGAGGTTGCAGAGGAGCAGGGAATCCCCTTTGTGGCGTTACAGGATAAACTTACTGCTCTTTGCGAAAAAGGAAATCCGGAATACTGGTTGTGGGACGGAATCCATCCTACTTTGCCCGGTCATCAGTTGATTGCTGATGAATGGCTTTCTGTGTTCCATCAGAATTTTTAGTGTTTTTCTTGACAACGGCGGAATCGTTGTGATATACTTTACAAGACAAAAAATCGAGCGAGGTTATTAGTAAAATGTGTAAGTTGAATCGAATGATTGCAGTTGTTATTGCAGCGGTGCTGTCCTTTTCCGGCACCGCCGTTTTTGCGAATCAGGAAGAGTCTGTGGTTGTGTTTCAGCCCTATATGTTTGACGATATCGGTGGCGGAGAATATTATTATGAAGCAGTAGAATATGCCGTGAATAAGGGAATTATGAGCGGTACGGGAAACAATCGGTTTTCTCCTGATTCTACGATTAGTAAAGCACAGCTGATTTTCATGCTTTGGAATTTGTCCAATCAGCCGTCGGCAGCTCTATTGGAGGAGCTGTCCGGTGCCTGGTATCAGGGGGCAGCCTCCTGGGGTAAGGAATCGGGTGTGTATCCCTATGAAATCGCCGAGTTAAATCATCCTCTTACCCGAGGTGAAATCAGCGAAATACTTTATTTGTATGCAAAAAACCAAAATTATGACACTTCGGAACATTCAGAATTACAGCAGTTTTCCGATGCCATTCTTCTGAACGAATCCCAAAGAGAGGCAGTAAGCTGGTTGGTGGCAAAAACTGTTTTAGGAGGTTATCCGGACGGAACTTTAGGGGTGGAAAAATCTGCCACTCGTGCAGAATGTGCGGCGTTATTGCATCGTTTTTGTGAAACTATCCTGCAGGATGAACGTTCCGATTTTTCTATTTCTGCAAGTTTTAGTACATTAAGTGCAACGGTAATGGACACAAAGATCGGAAACTTCTGGGTCAAAGCAGGGAAGGTATCCGCATCCTCTGACATTAAAAAGGTGATTGCAGTCACCTGGTGTGCAGAGGATCAGAGTGATATGAGTTGGAAAGAGCTTGAGCTTCGGGAGGACGGTTCTTACGGTGCTCTTGTTCAGGCGGGAGATCATCAGTTTCATTTTGGAAATTACACGGTGGATATTTATGTCCATCTGACCAACGGAATGCAAATTCCCTTAGGAAGAACCAAGGTTTGGCTGGACGGGGATGAATCGGTGGCGAGAGTTGCAACACAGGTGAATAAAGTCTATCAGCAGGTAGGCTGGGATTTATATTCCTGTTATAATTGGGTAGCGAAAAATGTATCTTATAAAAAACTGCCCATTCCTCTGACCCCGCCCGAAGGGTACGAGCCTTCTGAGTGGTATGCCATTCAGGCGTTTGAAAACAGAGAAGGAAATTGCTTTTGCTATGCAGCAGCTTTTTATCAGTTGGCAAAAGGCCTTGGGTACGATGCTCATTTTATTCAGGGCGAGGTGGGTTTGTCTCGGGGAGGCTACGGTCCTCATGGCTGGGTGATTATCAAGATGAACGGTGCTTCTTACATTTGCGATCCCGAATCTCAACATAGCATAGGCAGATATAATTTCTATATGCAACCGGTCAGCAGTCCGGTACTCAGATACCGTTGGGAGTGATCTGACATGGTATTTAGTTCCATGGTGTTTTTATGTGTGTTTTTACCACTTGTATTTTTGGGGTATTACCTGATTCCTTCTTTGAAGGTAAAAAACGCACTTTTAATTGTGGCAAGCTTACTGTTTTATGCTTACGGAGAACCCGTTTATGTGATTTTAATGCTGGTGAGCATTGTCATGAATTATGTCTTTGGCAGAGTGTTGGAAACTGCAGAAAAAGGACGAAAGGGTATCGTGGCACTGGCAGTTGTTTTAAATATAGGAATGTTGTTTGTTTTTAAGTATCTGGATATGATGCTGCAAACAGTCAATTTTCTGGCGGGAACCAAGTTACCCTTGTTAAGCTTGGCACTTCCTATTGGGATTTCTTTTTTCACTTTTCAGGCACTTTCTTATGTGATTGATGTTTATCGGGGTGATGCAAAGGGAGAAAAGAGCCTGACTTGTGTCCTGTTGTATATTTCCTTTTTCCCTCAGTTGATTGCAGGGCCTATTGTGAAATATCATGATATCAGTGAGCAGATTCATCATCGCCGTGCTGATGTAACCGAAATCGCCTTTGGGGTACGCCGTTTTATTTTTGGCTTATCTAAGAAGGTGCTGATTTCCAATCCTATGGCAGTAACGGCAGATGCACTTTTTGCAGAAAAAGCTCTTACCACACCCGGCTCATGGATGGCAGCGATTGCTTATCTGTTTCAGATTTATTTTGATTTCAGCGGTTACAGCGATATGGCAATCGGGTTGGGACATATGTTTGGATTCCGCTTTCGTGAGAATTTTCAGTATCCTTATGTGTCTCAAAGTATTCAGGAATTCTGGAGAAGATGGCATATCTCCTTATCTACTTGGTTTAAAGAATACTTGTACATTCCTCTTGGAGGAAACCGCAGGGGGAATTTGAGAACTGGTATCAATAAGCTGATTGTCTTTTTTGCCACAGGGCTTTGGCATGGCGCCAACTGGACTTTTGTGATATGGGGCTTGTGGCACGGACTCTTTATGATGGCAGAACAGATTTTTCCTGTGAAAAGGCTACCTCGGGCCCTTCGTCACTTGTATGCATTGTTGGTGGTTTGTCTGGGATTTGTGGTGTTTCGTGCAGACACCTTAACACAGGGAGTGCGAATGATTGGAGAAATGTTTGGACATTCTGGGGCAAGCAGCTCGGCTGTGTTATTGGAACAGCTGACACCTTTGTTCTTCGTTACTTTACTTTGTGCCATTATAGGCAGTCTGCCTCTTGCACAGAGAATCAATCAAGATTCTCGTGTGCGGAAAACCGCAGGCTTTTTGTATAGTTTGGTATTGTTGGTTCTGTGTATGCTGAATCTTTCAGCGGGTACTTATAATCCCTTTATTTATTTCCGTTTTTAGGAGAAACATTATGAATCGAAAAGGAGCTTTCGCTTTTATTGCAGTTGTTTTTATTCTGTTGTTGATTCCATTGGTTGGGATGATTGTCTTTCCTACCACCGAAACCACAGAAAACACCCCCTTGGCTGAAATTCCTTCCCGCTATACGGAGGAGAATAAGCCGAACCTTTATTATTTGTCCGATTGGGGGGAGTATTTTGAGGATCGATTTGCCTTTCGTCAGCAGTTGGTGACAGCCAATGCTCTTACTTACAGTACCTTTTTTCATCAAAGCACTACCGATCAGGTTGTTTTGGGAAAAGAAGGGTGGTTGTTTTACGGCGGCACGCTGGCAGATTATCAGGGCGAAAATCTGCTGACAGATCGGGAGTGGTTTTGTCTTGTTCATAACCTGAAAGTAATGCAGGAATATGCGCAAGGTCAGGGAAGCCGTTTTTTGCTTACAGTTGCACCTAATAAGAACAGCTTGTACGGAGAATATATGCCGTCTCGTTATTTGCAGGGAACTCAGAAAAATATCGACCTTCTTGCAAACAAACTAAAAGAGGCGGGCGTGGAATATGTGGATTTATACTCCCTGTTTCAAGAGAAAGATCAAATTTTGTATTTTAAAAAGGATTCCCATTGGAACAATCGGGGTGCGGTGCTTGCTTATCGGGCAATGATGGAGGCTATGGGCAAGGAGCACGAAACCTATCTGAATGTTCCTGTTTCCGAACAGGAGATTCATACAGGGGATCTGGATGAAATGTTGTATCCTTTGGCGACAAAGCCTGAAACAGATTATTGCTATGAAAGAACATGGAAGTTTACTTGTTCTACCGAGGATTACATGGAGGATTGGATTGAAACAACCAATCCGGAAAAAGAAGGAAATCTTCTGATGTATCGGGATTCTTTCGGAGAAAGCTTGTTGCCCTTTGTGGCAGAGGAGTTTGGAAAAGCATGGTTTTCCCGCTTGGTGCCCTATCACCTGACACAGATTGAGCAGTACCGTCCGGATTTTGTGGTCATTGAACGGGTAGAACGGAGATTATCCTCCTTTGTTGAGGATGCACCCATTATGCCTGCGCCACAAAGAGAGAACCTTTCCGCTTTAAAAACAGAGACAAATTCTTCCGTCAAAGCAGAACTGCAAGGGTCTTATCTTTCTGTCAGCGGTACGGTGGCGCAGGAGCTTTTGCAGACGAATACCAATATTTATGTAGAAATAAAAAATCAAAACGGAGAAAGAACAACCTATCAGCCCTTTTATCTTTCAGGCGGCGGATTTCAATTATATTTAAAAGAAGAAACAGTTCCGGAAGGAACGGTTCAAATAAATATTATAGTAGGGATTCAAAATCAATATGTGATTGTGAGCTCTGCAGAATTTACTAAATAGGAGGAAGTGTACCATGAAAAAAGGAATTTGTTTGTTGCTGGCAGTGATGATGTTGGGATTGGCAGGTTGCGGTCAGGAGGCGGAACCTGTAAAAGAGGAAGTAAAACAAGAGGAAACACAGACGATTGATATTACTATTGGAAACGAATCCGACGAGGCACTGACGTTTTTGCTGAAAAACAGTATCGGGCAGGATATCGTCGGTGTGATGATGAAAACCTTTGAACAGGAAGAGTATTCTGTTAATATGATGGCAGAAGATGCGGTGTTTAAAAAGGGACAGGTTGCAGAAGTGTTTTATACTCCTGAAGAATCCGTTTCTGAAGTTGCATCAGACAAAGTGTTTAACTCCATTTACCAAGCGAAATTTATCTTAGCTGACGGCAGTGAAGTGGAATTAAGCTCTT
Source organism: Clostridia bacterium (assembly GCA_045606005.1). Classification (GTDB taxonomy): domain Bacteria; phylum Bacillota; class Clostridia; order HGM11514; family HGM11514; genus SIG438. The sequence continues at coordinate 582 of JAZURC010000029.1, read as the reverse complement.
TGGGGATAGAGGATATTGACGGAGAAGCAGAATTGCTTTATGAGGATGAAGTAGCATTTGTTTCTTATAAAAGCAAATTGATCGGGAATGTTGTTGTCTCCACCAAAGAACAGGAGTTAGGTGCGAAGGCACAAAGAGAAGCAATGGCTGAGCAGGTTATTTATGAAGAACCTGCCTATGTTGCACCGGCACAGGAAACGGTTGTTTATACGGAACCGACACCTGTTCCGGAAGCTCCCGTGCAGGAACAGGAAGGTTGCCTTACTGACGTGGAAATCTTAAATCCGTAAGATTTCGAAAAAAATCTAAAAAATTATAAAAAAGTTATTGACAAACGAAACGCTGTGTGCTATAATAGTTATCACCTTCTGCGTTTCGTTTGTTTTTGCGAAAAAACTTTTTTGAAAAATTTCAAAAAAAGTGTTGACAAGCAGCAGAAAGTGTGATATACTAATTAAGCTGTCCTCGAGAGGGGACAAGCGAGCGGACATTGAAAACTAAACAGCATAATGACAATTAGTTCACGTTAATTCCGTGCAAGAGATTGCACAAAAAGAAATTAACCAAGTAACGAACAACGTA